>JBCCEG010000143.1:0-4576 GCA_039030455.1 Myxococcota bacterium
GATTAAAGGATTCATTCGGATGCAGAATCTGTGGCCAATCCCATCAATCCTTTAATCTGCGGTCTAATCCGCGGTCAAAACGTCGCGATCGATGCCGTCGAGCACATCATCCAGCCGCGGCTCTTGCTCATCGAACTCTACCGGACTGGTTCTGAGAATAAAATTAACCTGCGGCAACGCTTGCTTACCACGGATTTCCGCCTTGCCGAGATCGATAACGCCGCCCGAATTCCCAGCCGCATGTACGGAGGCGCCGACGATCAAAACGAGAAGCGTCGTTGCCATGTTCCTTTTTAACCAACACATGATGTGTCTCTCCTTGTTATCTCCGCGAAAAGGGTCTTCCGAAAACCCATCCATCGGATCCGCTCTTTGGCGCTTTTTCAGTGGATTCCCGCTTTCGCAGGGATGACAGGGTGGGGAGACACGCTTCAAACCTGGATGAAAACGAGGATCCAACGAAAAAGAATACACTCCTTTTGTCATTCCCGCGAACGCGGGAATCCACTTTAGGGCACTTTCTGTTTGTAGAGACGCGATTAATCGCGTCTCTACGTTCTGGCAAGAAATCGGCGTCAAGCCGCCGCATTCCAAAATCCCATTTCACGATGCACCTTTCTTTGCGCTACCGGTTTTCTTGCCGGCAGCGTCGGGCTTCTTTGTAGACACTTTCTTGGGTTTTTTCGCTTTTCCCGCCTCTTTCTTTGTTCCCTTCCCTTTCTTATCACCGGATTTCTTCTTTGCTTTTTCCTGCTTGGGTTTGTCCGGCTTATCCTTCTTCTTCGATTTTTTATCCGATTTCTTTTTATTTTTTACATTTTTCTTGGACTTCTTTTT
Organism: Myxococcota bacterium; assembly: GCA_039030455.1. Classification (GTDB taxonomy): domain Bacteria; phylum Myxococcota; class UBA727; order UBA727; family JABDBI01; genus JBCCEG01. Next base: position 838 of record JBCCEG010000143.1, read on the forward strand.
CTTTTTTTCGTCGGGCTTCTTTTTGCCTTCCTTGACCTTCTTCGGTTTTTTGTCGGAGTCTTTCTGACCCTTCATCTCTTTTTTAGGATTGTCTTCTTTTTTGCCGTCGGGTTTGTTGTTTCCGCCCTCGGTCTTATCGGACGCGTCCGGAGTCTGGCCGGCGGCGTCTTCTGGCTGTTGTCCCGCTTCGGGGGAAGCTTGCTGTTCACTCTCTTGCTCTTGCCGCCGCGCTTCTTCCTCCGCCTTGCGCGCCTCTTCCTCGGCGGCCTTGGCGGCTTCTTCGGCTTGTTTTGCCGCCTCTTCAGCCAGCTTGGCGGCCGCCTGCGCTTGTTTTTCCGTCTCGATACTCTTATTCAGCTCGGCTACGTACGCTTGCGCGCGCTGCTTGACACCACCTGTCATGGGGGGCACTGCCTTGGGGGCTTCTTGCAACGCCTTCTCGAACTCTCCTTTGGTCCGCTCCCACAACTCCATCTTGGGAATGTCGTCGAAATTCCCGTTGCGGTACATGATCCCCAAATTAAAGTGCACGGCCGCGGCCAGTTTAGGCTGTAGCTCCAACGCCTTGCGATACTCGGCCCCGGCATCGTCATAGCGATTCTCGCCGGCCAGCGCATTGGCCAAATGCATGTGAGCCAACGCTTCGTCGGGCCGCAGCTGTGCCACATGCTCAAACCGCTCGCGCGCCTTGGCTGCTTCACCACGATGCAGCAGCAAAAAGCCCAGAGCTTCGTGCGCTTCCCACAAATCGGGGCGGAGATCAATCGCCTTTTGGTATGAGTCAATCGCCTCGCGATCCCTATTCTGTCGACGCAACACATGCCCCAGCCATAAATGCACCAAACCATCTTCGGGAGCGATCTTAGCGGCACTCTCCAGCGTCCACCTGGCTGCCTCTACCTTGCCCTTGGCATAAAACACCCGCGCCATCACCAACATGGCCATGGTGTTGTTGGAATCAATATGAATGGCCTTGCGCGCGTGCTCCTCGGCCTTGTCCAGTTTCTGCTGTAGAATCGCCAGATTAGCCGCCGCCACATGGGGACTCACCCAGTCGTCGTGTTTAGCCAAAGCCTCTTTAACACGGCTCTCGGCCTCCTTTTCCCGCCCTGTCCTAGTCAACACAATGATCAGATCCGCTAGGCAGACAGCGGAATCTTCTCGCAGCAACAAACACGATTCAAAAATATCGATGGCTTCTTGCGCCTGTCCTCGCCCCCAGGCGGCCATTCCCTCTTGCGCCATCCCCCGATAGTCTGTCCCCGACAATGACTGGCGCAATTGATCCAAGCGTTTACCGGATTTCTTGCTTGTCTTGGTCGAGGCACAACCAGCCGCTGTCAGCAATCCCAACAACGTGACCAACGCCACCCACCTCGACGTTGCCACCTTCACCACATTTTGCGTACCCCTCATGGGTTCGTCTTCTTCCACTTAGCGAGAACGCGCCTTGAGCCGGCTAATGCGTTGGGTTGATAAACGGGTCACCCTGGCGATTGTCGCGGCGGGGATGCCTTCGCGCAACATGCCGCGCGCGATCTCCATGGACCGCTCCAGTCTGCCTTTTTCCAGGCCTTTTTCCAGGCCTTCTTGTAATCCCTGTTGTCTGCTTTCGCGCAGCAACACGCCCGCTACCCTCATGGCATACCCCTTTTCCTCGAAGTTCAACCCTTCCCTTACCAGTCCCATTATACGGCTTTTTTCTTCCTCGTGGGCGGCCAGCCATGCGTAGGTTACCAGCTGATGCACCGCTTCTTGCATCTCCGACCGCCGCCACAGCTTGCGCAACGCGGGCATCAGACGCCGCACCGTCGGCATGATTCTCTTGTCGTAACCATGCTTGAGCAAGGTTTCCCCCGCCCGCAGCAATAGGTTTCTTCCACCCAACTCCTCGTCCGATAAAAGGCTCAAGTCCACCAAATCGAACGACCCCAGCGACTGGTGCGCCGTCCGACGCTCCGCGACGGTGCCGCGCGGAAACATGTCCGTGTCGTGGCGAAAAGGTGTTCGGCCGTTGTGGACCACCAGCGTGTGGATGAAAATCTTCTGCCCCGGATATTGCCGCCGCGCTTCCTTGAGCAATTGAGTCTGGTAATCCAACACGATTTCAACCGCGTTCTTCCTGCTTTTGGACCAGTGCTCCACGTGTATTAGAAAAAACCCGTCCCCTGTTGAAAGCGGCACCAGGAACACGCAATCGACGATCCGTTCGTCCAAACCGCGACCGATGCGACTTGTCTTTAGCACGCGCAGCTTGCTCAAATCGATGCGGCGCCGGATACGGACGGGCAGCCGCTTGGCCAAGAAAGCACGATAGAAATCCAGACATTGCATTAAGGCGCGAAAGATCAGGTCGCTCTCGCGGATCGGCGCTTCGACGGTTCGCCGTCGCGGACTCTTATCCCGCTTAGCCGCCGTCGCGCTTGTCATTTAACTTGCCCCCAATCGAGCCGCTAGCCTCTTGCCCTGCCTTACCCTTTTCCTCTCCTAACATTATGTCACCCTCGGCGTCTTGTGGAGCAGGGGAGTCTCGAGACTCCGGTTTCTCTTTCTTGGGCTCATTTTCCTTGGGAATTTGCTCTTTGGCAGACTCCGCAAGTGAGGGGCCCGATTTTCCCGTTGGCTGATCAGCCTCCGCCTTTGCCTTACCCGTCTCCTGCTCGCCTTTACTGAGAGCTTGTTCCTTGACTTGGCCTTGCCGACCCGTCTGTTTCGACTGCGCCTCTTGATCCTCGGTTTGGATAGCGGGATTTCGGCCGGCGGTTCCGGTTTCATCGGAAGCTTTTGGAGCAAAGCCGCTTGCGGCAGGCGGTTCCGGCGGTAATACCTCAAACCCATATAGGAACCACTCCGAACTGCTTGGGTATCCCAGCGTGTCCGCAGAGGGCACAACGCCCTCGGCGGCAATCCCCGCCGGATACGTATCATCCATGGAGGGGTACGTGACACCGCTTGCCGGCAACGCATATTCGGCCGGTCGCAATTTGTTAAGAGCTGTTTGCAGTTGGGCAATCAACTCTTGTGCCTTGGGATCGGACAAGGCGGCGGCGCGCTCACGCGCGGTTCCATAGCTTTCTAGCGCTTTTTCTTCCACGGGATTGGCCTTTTCCGACAGCGCGTACTGGTACTCCATACACGCCATTTGGACCTCTTCCTTGAGTTCGCTGCGGCTCAAACCCATGCCGCGAAGCTGCGCGCTGATCTCTCCGCGCGGGCACGGTGCCGCCAACAAGGAGCGGAACAAAGACTCGTAGAGACCACCGATGCGGGCTAACGCTTGGGCGCTCCAGTAAGCGCTACGATACGCGCCGATCAATTCCTCATACGCTTTTTTGAGCTCGGCCAACTGCTTGCTTTTTGCCTCCAGCTGCTTGATCTGGTCCTTGGCTTTTTTGGCATTGATCTTCATCTTTTGATAGCGGTCGAAGTCCGGTTGCATGAGCACAAAAGCCCCTTGCGCGGCAAAGTAAGCGGCGCGCGGCGACTTAACCAATTGTTGTTGATGCGCTTGATACAAGTTGACGGCCTGCCGGTACGCATCGATGCGCTGCCTGCTGAGGGCTTGATATCCTCTCCCCTTGGCCTTCACCATGGACTGTTCCGTCGACTCGGCGAAGGCCACGTGCGCTTCCACAATCTCCGCGCGCTTGTCGGGGTCGCGCTGGTAACGCTTGATGAACCGCTGCAGCATTTTGCGCTGCCCGGGCAAATCCCCTAGTTTGGCACGCAGCTCGGCGGC
>JBCCEG010000144.1:0-4503 GCA_039030455.1 Myxococcota bacterium
CTCGCGAGCCGCGAGTCGCGATGGTATGGGGGTGGTAGTTCAGTTGGTTAGAACGCCGGCCTGTCACGCCGGAGGTCGCGGGTTCGAGTCCCGTCCGCCCCGCCAGCCACTACTACCGCAGATCACAGGATTGGCACGGATGGTCGGATGTCGGAGATCCGAGTACTACCGCAAACTAGAGAGAGATTGATAGGATTGCAGGATGAATGGTCTTGAAAAAGCGTGCGATCCTTTGCCGACACCCCCGCTACCCGTCAGTCTCCTTGGAATGAAGTACCGCGGGATCGGTTGTTGTTTGTATCTGGCGTTTTTGCTGCAGGCGTGCAGCCTTGGAAAAGTCGAGTTAGCCGGTTCGTTGCAGGGCCATGCTTTTCGTCCCACAAAAACGGTTTTTGCTTACGAAGAGGCGCGTGAAGACGAAGGAGGCGAAGCAGGCGGGCAGCGGTGGTTGGTCGTTTTCATGAGCAGTTTTGGCTTTGACGCCAAGCGAAACTTCGCCGAAGCCAAGCAAGCGCGATTGGAGCAGTTGCGCCAGGGCATGGCCGACAGCGACGTGCTGATTTTTCGATTGAGGCTGCCGCGGCAGCCAAACGGTCGCCGCTTTGTGTCGGCCACGCACCCCGACCGGTGGGAAAAGTTGTCTAGCTCGGAGCAAGCTGAAAACTCGGAGTCCGTCGGCGAGATGCGTCATCGGGTGCAAATGCGTGTTAGGGGCAATCAGTCTACCCCCCTTACTCCGCCCACCATGCTTTCCGCGCGTATCTGGAGCTACTCTCCCACGGGAGATGCGAAGCATAGGTTTGTTACGGGAGGGGTGGAACTCGAGGTGATTCAACGCGGGCCTTGGCGCGCCTCTTTAGCACCAGACCCCGCCAAACGTGTTGTAACGGGTTCATTCGAGGCACCGTTTATCGATCCAGAAACAGCCAAGAGCAATCTTAAGTTGTTGTTGGTGCCGTCGGAACAGGAAGGTGAGGGGGAACCCGACGGCGGCGAAGAAGGGGAAACCGAATCTGCACCGACCGGCGAAGGGCCGGAGTCAGAAGCCAACAACCAAGAGAGTCGGCAAAAGCCCTCCGATTTGTTGTAAAAAGGACTTCTCCGACTAAGAAAGATACCAATCAGGCCCCCCAGGAGCGTCTTGCAGCCGCACACCACGTTGAGCCAACTGATCACGAACCGCATCGGCTTCGGCCCAACGTTTCTCACCGCGCAGCCGCTCTCGTTGTTGCACCAAAGCCTGCAACTCCGGTTCAAGTCGTGGGCGGGTGAACCCCTCCACGCCCAACCCCAACACCTGATCAAACTCCAGCGCGAGCGCCAATTTCTCCGCGGGCGTTAAAGCGGGATCCTTAGCCATCTCCCACGCCGTGGCCAGCGCCGTCGGCGTGCCTAGATCATCGCGCACCGCCGCCCAAAACCGCGCGCGATAAGAGAGGAGTCGTGCCGCTCCTTCTTTGTTATTGTTCGTAGAAACGCTACTAATCGCGTCTCCACGACTATCGCGCGACTGCATCTTCCAACTCACCACGCGATTCTTGAGCGCTTCGAACCCGCGCTTAGCGCTTTCCAGCGATTCCCAGCTAAACACCAGTTGTTTGCGATAGTGCACGGTCAGGCATAAATACCGGTAATGCAACGGATCAAAACCGCGTTCTCGCAGCGTGTTCAGTGTCAGCGCGTTGCCGCCGGACTTGGCCATTTTGTCCTTGGCCAGCACCAAAAATTCGCCGTGCATCCACACATTCACCCACTTGTGGCCCAGCAAGCCCTCGGACTGAGCGATCTCGTTGGCATGATGCACGGGAATGTGATCGACGCCTCCCGCGTGAATGTCAATGCGCTCGCCCAAATGATGTGTCGCCATGGCCGAGCATTCGATGTGCCAACCGGGGAACCCAACCCCCCACGGCGAATCCCACTTCATAATCTGATTAGGAAACTTGCTGTTAGAAAACCACAACACAAAGTCGCGTGGGTCTTGCTTGCGCGAGTCCGACTCTACCCGCGCGTGCGCCTCGTCGTGCTCCCGCGTTGCGCCCCGCAATCGGCCGTAATCGGGGAACTTGCCCGTGCGGTAGTACACGTTGCCGTCCACCTCATAGGTGTAGCCTCGCTGTTGCAGGCCCTGGACAAACCTCTGCATGATCTCGATGTGTTCGGTCGCGCGACAGACCACCGTCGGCGGCAGGATACGCAACGCCGCGCAATCGTCAAAAAACTCCTTCTCATAAATTCGAGCGATGTCCCACGGCGACTTATGTTCTCGCTTGGCCGCCAGCGCTAGCTTGTCGTCGCCCGCGTCGGCGTCTGACTCCAAATGCCCCACGTCCGTGACATTCATCACGTGCCGCACGGTGTACTCCGCCGACTGCAACACCCGCCGCAACACATCTTCAAACAGATACGTGCGCAAGTTGCCGATGTGGGCGGTGTTGTACACCGTAGGGCCACAAGCATAAAAGGTCACCTTGCCCGGTTCCAACGGCTCAAAGTGCTCTACGCGTCGCGACAGGGTATTAAAGAGTTGAACGTCCACTCGCCATCTCCCTCACGAACCACCCCAAAAAGAGGAGAGGAATACAATCTTTCGTTCAAACCTTATCAACTTAGCAGGCAGAGAGTGAAGAATGACGAAAAACGCAAACAGCGCACATGGGACCTTGGCGTATGGTGTGGCCGGCATTTTAGCAACCGCAAGCTGCATTCCCGGAAATGGGCCAGGGAATTCCACCGGCGATCAGACTCGACCGGAGGAAACACAAGGGGAAATCGCACAGCTTGGACAGCAGCTGGAAACACTGCAACCCGAGCTAGAAAAGAAACCAACCAATCCTTCTAACTCATCTTCGCCCGACGTCTTCAAAACCGCTTCAGACTTTGACTGCGGCACTATCGATCCCAACAACACTGCCACGCGCCCCAAATGCACGCTGCAATGTCGAGTCAGTATCAGAGGTGGCATCGATATCTGCGAACGGCGGCCCATACCAAGAACTTCTCCCTGCAGTGGCTTAACCGCCAAGAACTGCGAGGCGACGGACGGATGCATTGTGGATGCTCGCGACGGTACGACCGCTGCAGGCCATCCTTATAAAGCCGTTTGCGTGCCAATCACAGCGGCTGCCGACGGGTCCTATTGCCGTTTGAAGGCGGGGATGTGGGGGCTATCGATATGAAAGACTTTTGCACAACCCTCATGCTGAGGCGGGCTGCCGGAATATTCCCCGTGCGAGCCAACTGCGAAGATCAAGTCAGCGGCATTCAGCTATGTCAGTTTAAAGACACGGTACCGGAAACAGCTTGCGTGCCAAACCCAACTCTCGTTGCCGCCGGCATCGCGGCGGGCTCTCCAGATGACGGTTTTGGCGTCCCTAATCACACCAGTGACGCTATCTGCACGGCGCTCAACCAAAAGGTGAAAGATGACCCCGCCAACAGCTCTATGACCAATGCGAATCTGCGATCTGCCTGCAAAGCAATAAAGTCCGCCCGATCCGACAAGCTAACCCAAGTATCCCTGTGCAACAGTGGCAAAGCCAGGGGTAGAGCGACCGATTGTAAGGCACGCCATGGGAGCGGTCGGTTAAAAAACAAATCGGGCGTGGACATCGCCATAGACTATTGTAATAGCTTGCTAGCCCTCGGAAATTGTGAAGGCTATTCCACTGTCTTCACAATCAATAGACATAACGCAAGTATCACAAGGGAAACGATCTGCAAACACATGGCCGCGCGCCCCCTGGCCACCTGTGAGCCGTTAGGGCTTGATGCGCTCACCCAAAATGTATGCGCGGGCGTGGACCAGGCTTGGTGTGGAGCGGAAGGCGATGATACAGAAGGGCTGTGTGAGTGGGTCAACGTACGGGGGGCCTGCCTGCGGAATTGACCCCATAGCGGCTCGACGAAAGTGAAGCCTCAGTGACTTGGTACATGCCAATACCATGATGACAAACGCTCGGAAGGGAAATCTCCCCAAGCCCCCCAGCGCAAGACCCAAATCTCTTAATAGGAGCAAAACTGCTGCCGTTCGGACACCGGCAAGATTCCTTTTGCGCGCAAAGATAAGCAAAGCAAGCGGGAATACCACCATGAAGAGAAGTTTTCCATGCGCGTGCCCCAGCTGCAGCAAACCAAAATGGCTCGGGTCGTACTCCAAAGCTTTCAGAAAGCCCTGGCGCGCCCCTTCAAGAAAGCCACTTGTTGAACAGCACCATAGAAAAACAAGGAATACTGCCGTAGCGAACGTCGCTACGATCTCGACAAAACCAAGAAAAACAATGATTCGATAAGACCACGGCTTTTTCGCTGAAGGCTTCATCATGTGATTAGCGCCCCAACAGAACAGAGCCCTGGCTCTTTGACAACCAGACAGACCGTTTTAAGAGCAGCACCCATTCTGCGTAAGGTGCCGCATGTCACGACGCATGCGATTGATCACGTGTGGACCCCGCGCCCGGAGGCGTGGGTCAGCACTCGTTAGAAAGGAGGTGATCCAGCCAC
>JBCCEG010000145.1:0-4483 GCA_039030455.1 Myxococcota bacterium
CGAACAAATGCGTCAACTTCTTCCATCTAATTCATAAAAAGTTGTTTAGCGCGGTTTGTCGTGCATGGTAATTTTGTTCGACTTTTGTTGGTTTTTTGCTTTGTCATGCGTGGGGCCAGCCCCTGGCGCTCCCCGGAGTATTTGTGGAAAGATGAAGGGGCACGATTTTGCGTCTACGTGCGTTTTGGACGACGCGTGTCGATCGACGGGGGAGCAGCATGGCGTATCTTGGCGTTGATCTGGGAACATCGGGGCTCCGAGCATTGCTTGTGGCGGAGGACGGCACCCCGCTGGGCGCAGCTGAGCGCGCCTATGGCGTCTCAAATGCGCACCCGGGCTGGTCGGAGCAGGACCCTGCCGACTGGGTTAACGGGCTAGCGGCGGTGATGGCGGAGCTGCGTGCAATGGATCCGCAATTCACCAGATTACGTGGACTAGGTGTTTCGGGGCACATGCATGGCGCGGTTTTGCTGGATGCGGCCGGCAAGGTGCTAAGGCCCTGCATTCTTTGGAACGACACCCGCGCGCACTTTGAGGCGGCAGAGCTCGACACAGCAGAGGGGGTGCGGAAGCTTTCAGGAAATATCGTCTTCCCCGGCTTCACCGCCCCGAAGCTCGCCTGGGTCAGACGTCATGAACCGCGGGTTTTCGCTAAGACTGCCAAAGTCCTTCTCCCAGCAGCCTATCTCAACTTTGTTCTCACGGGGGAATATGCCTCTGACGTGTCCGACGCCTCTGGCACGTCTTGGCTAGATGTCGAACGGCGCACTTGGTCACCAACCCTGCTCTCGGCAGGTAGGATGGGCGCAGAACAGATGCCGCGGCTCGTTGAGGGTTGTGACCCTGCAGGAACGCTACGGCCAGAGCTCTTGGAGCGTTGGGGCCTCACAGGTCCCGTCACCGTTGCCGCGGGTGCAGGCGACAACGCCGCGGCAGCCTGCGGGATCGGTGCTCTGCGTGAGGGGGAAGGCTTTGTGTCGCTTGGTACCTCGGGCGTTGTTCTGGCGGCGCGCGATAGATTTTGCCCCGCACCTGAGACGGCGCTCCACACCTTCTGCCACGCGGTGCCGGGTCGTTGGTACCAAATGGGGGTGATGCTCGCGGCCACCGACTGTCTGAATTGGCTAGGACGGATCACTGGGGGCGCTCCGTCCGCGTTGACGGCAGCACTGGGCAACAAGCTGCGCTCGCCTGGGAGCGTCCGGTTCTTGCCCTATCTGTCGGGTGAGCGGACCCCACATAATGACGCAGATATCCGTGGCAGCTTGGTCGGCCTGAGCACCACCACCAACCGCGAACACCTGACGCAAGCTGTGCTAGAGGGCGTTGCCTTCGGCCTGCGAGATAGCTTTGAGGCCTTGCGAGCCACGGGCACGCAGTTTGATCAGTTGACCGTGATTGGAGGGTTCGGGCTCCTTACCGCTCGCCTAGGGCAGCAAGTTCACGAGCTGCAAGCACCCGGTGAACACCTGAACTGGGTGTGTATGTGAGACCCGGGGCGAACCGATGTAAGCAACCCCCCCCGGGGCTGCGCCAGGTTTTGGCGAACTTTCCACTCCACTATTAAACAAATGCGTATAATTCAGAGTGGTTTTATTTAGTGCGAGGTGTCCATCAAGATGAATGGCGTCTGCCCCATCAGACCCCCCCCGCCCACTCGCCGGGCCGGGGGTGGTGGTGGGCTAACAGCCGCCGCTCTCTCCAGTCGGCGCCTCTACAGGGTGCGTCCAAATGGCGCAAGAACAAGCGCAGCGAGTTGCTCGTGCAACGGTTTTGTCAGTGCTGTAGGAGGTCACCACAGCACTGACAAAGCCAGCGATCGGGCCGATAACTTCATACCAGTAGACGCAGCCGTATTTAGAGGGGGGGGGGGCCTATAAGCAAATCGGTCAGTACCCGAGTTTCTTGGTGTTTGCCTCATCAACGCGGCAAACACCCCTTATTAGGGGCGTCTAAGAGGTGCAACTCTAAGGGAGCAACGGGAGAGTCCAATAACTGAGCAACTATCCTTCACAATAGCTTGTTGTCAGGGAGCCTGGGGGGTAAATGACCAGGTTATCGCACTGACCTCTTAAAAAGAAATTCGACTAGCTTGTGGAAACGAGCGGGTGTGGGTGCCTTTAGTATTGACTTCAATTCCGGCGTCTACTTAGTCGACAGCATCTTGATCAAACACCGGACAGCGGGGGCTCCCGCTGAGGAGGCCCTGAATAAACGGGCCCATTTGAACAGGAACCGCTACGAGGGCTAGGCTACCACTTACCTGGGTAGCCGTTTAACCCAGTCCCTATAGAGTTAGGTAGCGTGAAAGCCGTATGACGGCAAACCGTCACGTACGGTTATGAGAGAGGATCCCTTAAGGCTTAGAGGGGCCTACTCAACCCATTACGCAATCATTATGATTATCGGACTCACTATTTGTTTGACTATTGTATTTTTTTTACCCGTGCGGCCTGTCTGCAGGGCGCTCGCCCACACCGTTTTCGCCAAAGGTGCGAGCCTTTGTCTCCCGGGTTTCGGGTGAACTGAACTGTCATGAGGGTGAAAGACCCCCCCCGAGGTATGTTGGGGTGAAAGCGTTGCCTACAACGGACGAGCTAACCGGAGACTTATAGAGAGGGGGCAACGGCTGTTCAGTGGACCGTAACGACTTTAGGGTAATTGCCGAACGTTGTTAGTCGACCTTTAGCAGCGACCGTGGACACTAAACAGTCGGCGACCCAGTTCTCGCCCCGGAGTAGGGCTCCCTAGCTGTAACTCTAGTAAAAGTCCTACACCGGTGGGCAGCAAATTTTTGAAATACGGTCGCGGTGTGTGTTTGGGGGCCAATCACAAGGAGCCCGTTCCCTTCACCAAATTTTTGTGGTTTTGTGTGCACTCGCCCAACCAAGCTCTTTGTGTTTGACCAAGTGTTTCTTTCCCTAAAGGTCAAGCGTAAGGGTCGCTGCTAAAGGTCCAGCTAAAGCTCAAAACGAAATAGTGGGCCACACCATTCGATCAAAAGCAAAAAACCGACCGTTTCAGACCGTCCAAGGTCGAGCTTCGGGGTTGAACGGGTCTGTTTGACGCCGAAGGCTCGCCTGCGTAACAAGCCTTTTGCCGCCCATTCTCTAGTCAGTCACGGTTACCTAGTTGAAGCTAGGCAAGAACTGTCTATTCTGAATTAAGGAATAGCCATGGGATCTGCAAGGGCGTGGCGTAGGGGCTGGACCTCCGCGCTGTCCCCAACGCAAACGCAATATGGGGATGCTGATGGCTAACTACAAAGTGAACCTTCTTAAATAAGGGTGACCCCGACCCAACAATCGCTCAACCGGCGCGAACGTATGGGCGCTACGTGTTGGAGCGATGACCATCGAGTCTCTCGGTGTAAGAGCAAGAACTCGCGATTACGTGCCGTTCAAATAGCGGGTCCGGGATAAGAAGGCACTTCTATTATGGGGTAAGTATATTATGTTCCTTTTCCAGTATTCGGCGTATAGCGGGAGCCGCTCAGTCCACACAAAATGGCAGTTCGGAACGGGAAAACCTCAAGCTATATTCGGCGTAACGAGGTTCGCTGTTTCCTTAGCAAACGTGTCCACCAGCCAACTACCTACTAGGCGAGCTCCCTTTCTTGTCATTGGGTTTTGGTGCGACCCGGGCAACAAGCAGTCAGGGCCTTCCGAACTATGGCTATTGTACAGCGACCCTCCCTAAAGGTGCTTTAGCTGAACCAGCCAAAGGGTGGCTGCTCCAGGGTCGCTGCTAAAGGTGGTGACCTTTAGCTGGACCGTTTGGTACGGGCCGCGGGCTAAAACCAGCTAAGCGAACCATGCGAACCATTTAGCAGCGACCCTTACGCTTGACCAAACCGAGGGAGTTTATTTAAAAGAGATTGGGTGTAGGAAGGGGTAATTCGCTAAAGCTGGCCGGTAATCGGTAGGATATGCAGACGTATCCCTCGCGATACGCTTCCGTATTTTGCGCATCCTTAATAAAAAATGTGTCTTGCGCACATTATTACGGCTTAAGCCGTAGTATGTTCGGATGGGCCCAGTGTTGGGTAACTAGCGGCGTTGGAGCAGGCTGGGCGAACGAGGTGGGGGCAATAGGTGCTGTGATTCGCCTTCGGAAACGCACAAGCGTAGCCCCATTTTTATGAGTAACGAGCTAGGTCACTTGGCCAAGACTGTTTTTGGGGCTACGGGTGGACGAGATGGTTTGAGCCTTTAACTTCGTTCACAGCAACTCCAGTGGCTAAGCGGGGGCAATTCCTAGTACATGCAGCTTGCACACACCAAAACGCTGTTAATCCAGGTTGGCCACCCGGTTCAGTTCTTTCGGACCATCAACAAAAGGTTTTCAACTCCCCTTGGCATTTAGCTTCTTGTTTGCCGGGCGGTCTTTTTTTTTTTTCGGCACTGGTGCTAGGGGACCCGTCAGTCGAAACACTACCGTTCGCTGAAGGAGTTCTCCTAGAGCGCTCTTGTGTTCTTGCAAG
>JBCCEG010000146.1:0-4454 GCA_039030455.1 Myxococcota bacterium
GAGACTGGAGAGATCCCGCAACGCCAGGCTGTCGGAGACTTCCTTGTCAACGGTGCCGCCCAAAAGCAGCGTTTCCATGTCGGCGCGGTCTTGGGGATCGTCGCTTTTTTCCAGCATGGAGCGGACCAGCTCGTTGCCGCTGGTGTTGACCCAGTAGGGGCGGCACCGTTGACAAGGAAGTCTCCGACAGCCTGGCGTTGCGGGATCTCTCCAGTCTCTCCGACGCGCTGTGGAGCATTTTGCTCACCAGCGGCTACTTGACCACGGTCCCCGACGAAGAGGAGGAAGTCTTGGACTTTGGCGCCAAGCTGCGGATTCCCAACAAGGAGGTTCGATTCGTCTATCGCCGCTTGATCGTGAGCTGGCTGCGGGAATCCGCCGCGCAGCACGTGCTGCCGCCGGCGCTCAAGGCGCTGACGGCGGGCGACGTGGCGGAATTCGCGCGGCATCTAGCCACGTTGGCGTCCAACAGCCTCAGCTATTTCGACATCGGCGGGTCCCACCCCGAGCGCGTGTACCACGCGTTGGTCATGGGCATGTTGGCCTACCTGTCGGACGCCTACCGCATCCGCTCTAATCGCGAGAAAAGGGGTCCCCGCAAAGTATCTGAACGAAGTGAAGAACTTTGTGGGGTAAAGAGCGGCGCGGGTCGTCCCGATCTCGTGCTCGCTCCCAACGACCCAAAACGGTGCGGCATCGTCATGGAGTTCAAGGTGGTCGACTCCGATGGCGAGTTGGAGCAAGCGGCCGACAAGGCGTTACAACAAATCAAGGACAAGAACTATCACGCCGACCTGGTTGCCCGAGGCGTTAAGGAAGTCATCGCGTTGGGACTGGCTTTTAAGGGCAAGGCAGCGTGCGTGCAACACGAACGGTTGTCGTGACCGGCGGGGGAAATCGATGCATGCTCACTCGTTGACGGCGCAAGACCTGCGGATCGGCAAAAGCAGCGCGTGGCGCCGCGCGCCCGTCGTCTGCGGCCTGGTGACACTGGGCGCGCTGGGAACATGGTCCGCCCAACTGGCGCATGAACCCGGCAGGGCGCTGCACGCCTACCTGTTCGGCTTTGTCACCGTGCTGAGCGTGGCGCTGGGTTGTCTGGCGTTTGTGCTGCTGCAGCATCTAACGCGGGCCGGGTGGTCGGTGGTGGTGCGGCGCGTGGCCGAAATAGGCATGATGAGCTTGCCCGTGCTGGCCGTGCTGTTCATCCCCATCGCGTTGTGGCAAGGGGAGTTGTTCCCCTGGACCCATCCGGGCGACGACCAGATACTGCAAGGCAAAACCCCTTACCTCAACACGCCGTTCTTTTCACTGCGCAGCGTCTGCTACCTGGCGGCATGGACGTTCATCGCGCTGTGGTTCTACCGCCTGTCGGCGCGGCAAGACGACGGGCAACATCCCCACGACAGCCTGCGCATGCGATGTTGGAGCGCGCCCGCCACGGCGATCTTCGCCCTCTCCATCACCTTTGCCTCGTTTGACTGGTTGATGTCGCTGCAGCCGCATTGGTACTCCACCATTTTTGGCGTGTTGTTCTTTGCCGGCTGCGTGATCATGGGAGTGTCGTTTATCATTCTGCTGTGCCTGATGCTGCAAGCAAGCGGTTACCTGCCCTGCGTGAATACGGAGCACTACCACGACCTGGGCAAGCTGCTGTTCGCCTTTACCATCTTTTGGGCCTACATCGCCTTTAGCCAGTTCATGCTGATTTGGTACGCGGCCATTCCCGAAGAGGCGGCCTTTTACTACCACCGCCTGCGGCACGGCTGGGCGGGCGTGACGTGGGCAATGCCGGTGACCCACTTTTTGTTGCCATTTTTTGTGCTGTTGTCGTGCCACGCCAAGCGCAACCGATTCGTGCTAGCGTGCGCGGCGCTATGGACTCTGGCCATGCAGGCGCTGCACACGTTGTGGCTGGTGCTGCCACCGCTGGCCGAGCACGCCGCGGCAACGGGACACGCAACCGCCCACGCGCTACCAAATTGGCTTGACGCGGTCGCGCTCATTGGCGTGGCCGGAGCCTGCGCGACAATGGTGACCTTTTTGCTCACGCGCAAAAACCTGGTGGCCGCGGGCGACCCCTTGCTGCATGAATCGCTGGCGTTTGAGAACGCATAGCTTGGGTGGCCGCCTTGCCGCTTTCTGGTAAAATAGGACCAGGATGCACGGGATTAGTCGGATGGGTCGGATAGCACATATCATCCGAGCATCCCTCTCGCCCCTGTGCATCCGGGTACTAGGAGAGTGAGGAGGTAAGGCCATGCGGCAACGGCAATTGATTCGGTTCGACTGGGCCATCAAGCATATCTTGCGCGACAAGGCCAACTTCGGTGTGTTGGAGGGGTTCTTGTCCGAGCTCACCGGCAACGACATCAAAATTCTGGAAATTCTAGAAAGCGAGAGCAACAAAGGCAGGGAAAAAGACAAAATCAATCGCGTGGACATCATGGTGGCCACCAAAACGGGCGAGCGCATCATTGTCGAGGTGCAATGCGACAGACAAGTGGATTATCTCAGTCGCATCCTCTTCGGCACCTGCAAAGTCGTCACGGAAACTCTCGGCAAGGGGGCGGACTACAAAGACGTTAAGAAAGTGCTCTCGGTGACCATCGCTTACTTTGACATGGGGCAGGGCAACGATTACGTCTATCACGGTCAAGCCACCTTCACGGGCTTGCATGACCACAAACCGCTCAAGCTGTCGGAGGACGAAAGGGCGCTATACCAAAAAAAGACCATCGCCGACATTTACCCCGAGTACTACATTTTGCGGGTCAACAGCTTTGACCAGGAGACACGCGACAATTTGGATGAGTGGGTCTACTTTCTCAAAAACGAAAAACTGCCTGAAAACTACAAAGCCCGTGGGCTGAAAGAGGCGGCCGAAAAACTGGACGTGCTCAGGCTTTCGGGCAGGGAACGGCAAGAATACGAACGGTATCTGGAAAGTTTGCGCGACCGCGCAAGCTTTTATGAATCCAATTTTTTACGAGGCGACAGAAAGGGCTTTAAACGCGGGCATAAAGAGGGCGAGAAAAAAGGCATGAAGAAAGGCATGGAGAAAGGCATGGAGAAAGGACGCGAGGAAGGGCTGGTCGAGGGCGAGAAGAAAGGAAAAGAGGAAGGGCTTGAGCTCGCGGCCGCCCGCATGCTCAAGGAGGGCATGGACAACGCAACCGTTGCACGGGTGACCGGCCTGTCTCAACAGCGCATTGAACACTTGTCGCGGCAAGAGAATTGACACAACCGCGTGGGAATGACAAAGAGAAGAACAGGACGTTGGATTTTACCCGCGTGCTAGCGCGACCGGTGCTAGTGCTGTTCAAGCAGCTGGATAATGTCTTGGTAGTGTTGACGCGCGGTTGGGTTATCGACATGCATTCTCTCTTTGTCCCTGGCTAAGTCGAGCGCGGTTTTACCGTCGTTGTCCCTAATGGATATGTCTACGTCTGTGTCGAGCAGTTTTCGAACGACTCGAGGAGCGTGTATATAGGGTGACGCTGCAGCCACATGTAGAGCAGTTTGTCCGGTCTGGTTGTTGGCGGCATTTTTGTCTAACCCCGCCTCAAGCAGCTTCTGGCAGTATTGCCATCCTGATCAGCGATATTCTTATTAACCCCTGCTTCAAGAAGTTTATCGACGACCGAGGGGGACTTCGAGGAGCGAGAAAGCGCCGCCGCGTCAATCACGACTCCTGGGCTTTGGAGGCGGCGGCATGGGTTTTGGTTGGTCTAATGAACAAGGCTGGCAAGACAGTTTTAGCCACCTGATCGCGCGCCTCGAGGAGGCCGTTTGGCAAGGGATCAAGCAAGGCACGTACACCAGCATTTTCGAGGAATAACGGCAAAAAACTCACGATGGCGACAGCGGCAATGAAACGATTCAGCAACCACAAACAACGTAGCGGTAACATAAGCCGGTGGATCCCCTGGGCCGTCGTGCTCTCATTGGGGTTGGGATGCACCGGCAGCCTGGATAAAATCGGTGGCGAGATCAACCCCAAGAGCAAAAAGTACCACCCCAGTCGCTACACGCAAAACGTCACGGAAAAAGCCGCGGCGGGGGAGTTGCCCGCCATTATCGGGCGCGAGGGCGAGTTGCTATCTATGATGGCCGGTCTAGCAACAGGCAACGTGATTCTGCTAGGGGGCACCGGCGCGGGCAAAACCGCCCTCGTGCACAAGCTGGCCCAACAAATCGCTGGGGGCCGCGCCGGAGAATTCAACGATAGGACCGTGGTTCTCATCGACCTGAGCCGGTTAAAGGATTTGCTCGACGAAAAAGACCTGACTCCCCAGCGGGTTTTGCAGTTCTTGGAACTTGCCATGGAGCACTGGCGCCAAGAGCGGGGGGATCAGACTCTCTTCGTCGTGGACGAACTGCAGACAATCGTTGCGGACGGCGACACACGTTTTTCCAACGCCCTTAAAGCGTTTTTAGACAAACACAGGGGC
>JBCCEG010000147.1:0-4449 GCA_039030455.1 Myxococcota bacterium
CTCGTGCGGAACCGTTTCAGCCGGCAGCAGCCAACCGGAAACTCCAACCGCCGCCGTCAGGGCCGCCACCAAGATCAGAGCCAAGCCCTTGCGCGGCAAGAAAAGGGTTAGCAGGTCGGCGTAGCGCTGCTCGAGCCTTCCACCGCCGCTCCCGTCCCTGCCGCTAGATTCGCGCTGGATTCCTGCCTTCGCAGGAATGACAGGATGGGCAGGAATGACAGGGTGAGATGGGGAAGACGAAGGACTGGAAATCAAGCGCGCGGCCATCATGGGCGACAGCGTCAAGGCCAACACGCCCGAGATCACCACGCTGCCGGCCAGCGCCAAGGCAAACTCGCCGAATACTTGTCCCATCAGATCAGGCACCAGCGCGATGGGCGCGTAGACGCTCACCAGCGTCAGCGTGATGCCCACGATGGCGAACCCCAACTCGCGCCCGCTTTTTAGCGCGGCCTGTTTAGGCGACAAGCCGGATGCAACATGACGGTGAATGTTTTCCACCACCACGATGGCATCGTCCACCACAATACCCACGGCCAAAGCCAGGCCCAACAGCGACAACACGTTCAAGGAACAGCCGAACAGCTTGAGCAACGCCCCGGTGGTGACAAGCGACAAGGGGATGACCACCACGGGCACCAACGCAATGCCAAAGCGACGGAGAAAGACAAACAGGATCAGCGCCACCAGCAGCACCGACTCGCCAATGGCCTGGCGCACTCCGCGCAGGGATTCGCGCACGGATTGGGCCGCGTCCGCCAAGACGGTAACACTGCTCCCAGGGGGCAAACGACGCCGCAGCTTGAGCAGGGCAGCGTGAACGGCGTCCGACGCCGCGATCAGATTGCTGTCCGAGCTCGCCTCCAAATGCGGCGTGACGGCGGTCTCGCCGTTTAGGCGACGGCGGCGCTCCCGCGACTGTCCGGTCAACTCCACGCGCGCCACGTCGCCCAAGGTGACAACGGATTCGCCGTGACGCCGCAACGGCACGGCCGCGAAGTCCTCGGGCCGTTGCAAGACCCTATCGATGGTGACAGGCGCGTCGCGCAATTCACCCGCGGGCAGGGATGTTTGATAGTCCCGCAACGCGGCGATCACCTGATCGGCCCCCACGCCGCGCGCGGCCATTTTGGCGCGGTCCAGCCAAACGCGCATGGTGTACGAGTCTCCACCCACGCTCGACCCCGCCACGCCCGGCACCGCGCGCAACAGACTCATGCCGTGCAGCCGCACCTGGTGCGTCAGTTCCACGGGAGCTAGATGGGGATGTTCCACCGCCAGGAACATGAGGAACTGTCTGCTGCCGCCCTCGGGCAGATATACACTAGGCGGTTCGGCCTCTTTGGGCAGTCTTGCCGTCGCCATTTCTCGCTGCACTCGAGCCAAGGCTTCCTTGAATTGCACCCCCGGTCGGAAGTGCACCTGGAGGCGACTGTGGCCGTGGTGGGAACGCGCCCGCAGACTCTCGATGCCGGGAACCTTCGCCAGGGCCGACTCCAGGCTCAGGGTGATGTCGCGTTCCACCAGCTCGGGCGAGGCGTTGGGATAAGATGCGTAAACGTCAACGCGCGGGACCTCCACGACGGGATAGCGGCGCAGGGGCAACTGTCGCCAGGCAATCAATCCCGTCACCAGCAGCAACGCGCTGAGCACCAATGAAAATGTGGGGCGCTGCAAAAAGGCGACCCAATCAGTGACTGATCGGCGGTTGGAAATCACATGCACGCGTTACGAATTTTTTAGGATGCATCCTTGCGGCAAAAGCCGTTGCGACGCCACGCGGACTTGTTTACCGGCAAACGCCAGCCCCAAGGCGATGACTTGTTTTTTTCGCCCGTAGAGACGCGATGAATCGCGTCTCTACAACCTCCCGACTCCTGCAAAAAACAGCGCAGCATGTTCATGTTGATCGTCTTGCCGAATCGGCGCGGCCGGGTGATCAAGGTGACGTCGTCGCCCGTATCCAGAACCTGCTTGATAAACAGACTCTTGTCCACAAAGCAGTAGTCACCCCGCGCCAACTTGGCAAAGTCCGACACCCCCACGGGCATTTTGCCCCCCGGGTTGACAATGGAGTTTGGCGGCCGCGGGTTGCTCATGCCCCCAGTGTACAACAGCCGAATCCGCGCGCGAGCCTCACCCCTTCACGAATTCCAACGTCTTGCCCGCGTTGCCCTTGCCGCGTTTTAACACGCCCTTGATGCGATCGCCTTGCTTGAATTTTCCCGCCAGCATCGCCAAGGAGAGAGGATTCTTGAGCAACCGTTGGATAGCGCGCCTTAGCGGTCGCGCGCCGTGGGCGGGCTCGAAACCGGCGTCGATCAGAAACTTTTTCGCCTCGGCCGTCAGCGTCAGGTGATAGCCGCCTTGCGCCAACAGAACGTCCAAGGCGCGCAACTGCATGTCGCAGATGGTGGTCAGGTGCCGCCGTGTCAGCCCGTGAAACAAGATGATCTCGTCGATGCGGTTGAGAAATTCGGGGCGAAAGTGGCCGCGCAACCGCGCGAACACCGCGTCGCGCACGGCAGACGGGATGACGCCGTCGGTCGCCTTGTCCGCTCCCCGCAGCAAATCCGGGGCGCCCACGTTGGAGGTGAGAATGATGACAGTGTTGCTAAAATCCACCAAGCGGCGACTGCTGTCTGTCAGTCGCCCGTCGTCTAGCACCTGCAACAAAATGTTGAGCACGTCGGGATGGGCCTTTTCCACTTCGTCGAACAAGACAACGCAATAGGGACGTTGCCGCACCGCCTCGCTCAACTGTCCCCCCTCCTGCGCCCCCTCGTACCCCGGCGGCGCGCCGATCAGGCGCGACACCGTGTGCTTTTCCATGAACTCGGACATATCCAGACGCACCATGGCGCGCTCGTCGTTGAACAAAAAGTCGCTCAACGCCTTGGCCAACTCGGTTTTGCCCACGCCGCTTGGCCCCAAAAACAAAAAACTGCCCACGGGTCTGTTGGGGTCTTGCAACCCCGCGCGCGAGCGCCGCACCGCGTCGGCCACGCCGCGCACCGCGTCGGGCTGGCCGATCACGCGTTGTGCCAAGGCCGCCTCCATTCGCACCAGCTTTTCTTTTTCACTTCGCAACATCTTGTTGACGGGAATGCCCGTGATGGCAGCCACCACCGCCGTGATGTCCTCCGCCGTGACGGCAGGAGGCCGCGCTAGCGGCTTTGGCGTGCGGTCGCTTGAGACCGCTTTGCCTGTCGCGGCGGAAAGCGCCGTCGAGCCGGCGCGGTCCAAAGCGCTTTGCGCCTCTTTTCTTCGTTTACCGCGCTTCGACCCCTCCCGTGGTGTTTCAGTTCCACTGGAGGCCTTGGTAGCAAAGGGACGCAGTCCCCCCACGCAATGGGAGCAGGCTTCGTCCACGAGATCGAGGGCTTTATGGGGCAACGCCCGTTGGGTGATGTAGCGCTTGCTCAGGTCCACGGCCGCTTGCAGCGCCTCGTCGCGGATAGTCACGCCGTGGTGCTGCTCGTAGCGCTCGCGCACCCCCTGCAAAATCGCCAGCGCCTCTTGCGCCGAGGGCTCGGCGACGGCGATGGTCTGAAAACAAGCCGCCAACGCGGGGTCCTTGTCAAAACTGTCGCGATACCCGCGAGGCGTGGTGGTGCCGATCACCTGAATCTCGCCGGCGGCCAGGGCGGGCTTGAGCAAATTGGCGGCGTCGGACACCCCCTCGCCGCCCGCGCCCACCAACGTATGGATGTCCTCGAGGAACAACAGCAAGCCGCCTTCGGCCGCCTTCACCTCGGCGATGAGATCCCGCAGACGCTCCTCGAACTGGCCGCGCAGCGTGGAACCGGCGATCAGGGAACCCAAGTCTAGCCGCACCAACCGCTTGCCCTGCAAGAAGGGCGGCACGTCGCCCGCGACGATGCGCCGCGCCAAGCCCGATACAATCGCGTTCTTGCCCACGCCCTGCTCGCCCACGAGCACGGGATTGTTGGCGAAGCGACGCGCCAGCACGTGCAGCAACCGGTCCAACTCGCGCCGCCGCCCCACCACCGGATCCAGCTTGCCCAAACGAGCCCGCGCGGTCAGGTCGCGACCGCAACGGTCCAACAAGCCGGACTCCTTACCGCTCTGGGACGCCAGAACTCCCGTTGCGTTGGTTGAAGCAGCCCGGGGAGTTGGCCGGGGTTGGAGCTCAACGCGCTCGCGTAGCGCCGTTTTGTCGAGCCCACAGCGCCGCAGCACCTCCGGACAAGGGTCCGCGACACCCGCGGACGATTCAACCAACGCCGCCAACACATGCGGCACGTCCGCGCGCTCCTCTCCAGCTGACCTGGCCACCGCCCAAGCCCGCCGCGCGGTTTGGACAAAAGTCTCGGAAAGATACGTGGAAGACCGGGGCAGCTTGGGCAATTGCAGAAGCTCCCGCTTCACCTCGCGCCGCAAGTCCGCGCGTGTCACGGACACAGCCCGCAAAACGTCGGCCGTTTC
>JBCCEG010000148.1:0-4445 GCA_039030455.1 Myxococcota bacterium
AGATGGGTGACTCTTTCACGCTGGGGAAGACGTTATGGGGCTTGGCATCAGCACAAGCAACGCACCTCGGGACAAGAAAGGAAAGCCTCAAGGGTCTCAAGCTGCAAGCGGCCTTGGACGACAAGCTGTTGGAGAACATGTTACGGGGAGGGTGAAGGCAACGAGAGAAAAAGAGCAAGCCAAACAGGTCCCGGCCGCTTAAAATCCGCGCGGGCGGGACGGAAACCGACGAAAAACGGCACGCGGCGCTGTTAAAAGCTTCCTCCGGACTTTTCCGAGTCTCAAACCAATCCGGAACCAACTTTTAATGCGTCGGCCCTGGCCTGTGATCCGTGGTACATGGACATGTGGCACAGACATGGTAGAATGACTGGGTTATACGAAGCCTTTACTCTGCCGCGAAAAGGGTTGCCGCTAGAGGAAAAGAGCAAAGAAGGGAGAGTACAAGCGTTGGCAAAAGTATCTGTCCGCGAGGGCGAAATCATCGAGAGAGCCTTAAGACGGTTTAAACGGAAAGTTGAACAATCGGGAGTTTTGAAACTCGTGCGCAAGCAAGAGTACTATCTGAAGCCTTCGCAGCAACGTAAAATCAAGAAGCGCGCGGCTCAATCGCGTGCGCGGAAGCGCCAGCGGCAGTTACGCCATAAGGTGTTTGTTTGAGGGAGGGGAGGTTCTTCTCCCTTTTCTGTTTCCGTCGTTTCTCCGCCACTTTTTGGGGGTTTCCCAAAAGTCCCTTGAGTTGTTTTCGAACAGTTTTTCATTAGATTCCTGCTGGAGTTTACTCCCGCGAAAGCGGGAGCCCACCAATGACAAATGAAATGTATGTCTTTTTGTCCGATCTTCGTTTTCAGGCAGTTTTGATGCGGGTCTCCCCACCCTGTCATCCCTGCTTTCGCCTAAACTTTGGACACATCTAGCAGCCGATTCCCGTTTGGCATATGAGCCACATTTTTACGAGTTCTTCCAAAACGTTAAACCCTTGCCATAGGACTTGCGGTCCCGGCACCTGATCTTTTTTCCATTGCTTATATCCTCCGAGTCGAGCAAGAAAAACAACTATCTCTTTCAGCGGAGGAGGGCTTCTTGGGAGAGTCTTCGGCGATTCAAAACGGCACCAAAGCGCTTTCCATTCCGGTGGTTCGAATAGGACTTCGCACGAGACTCGGGGATGTTCCCTAAATAATCGGCTTGTGTATAAAATTCTCCAAGCAAAAAGTAACTTAAATATCAAATTGATCTTGAAGTGCTTTTCGCGGTGGGTTTGGTCATGCTCCACGCGACAGCCCGTTTTGAGCGTGCGAAAGAAAACCTCGATTTGCCAACGGACCGTGTAAGACTCGACCACACGCCACGCCTCTTCGGAACTTGTCACGGCTTGCCGTTGTCAAAAGCAGCCAATGCAACGGCGTCGCGTTAGACGGAGCGCCGGATTCTCGCACCAAAACCGCGCCCATGGCAACAGCGGCCCCTTCGCTTGGACAGGGAGCCTGAAGTTCCACTCGATCATAAAAGACTTTAACAATTGCCGTCCGAGCAGGCTGGTTGTCTCTTGGAGAAATAGCAATCTTTCTTACAAAAGAATTCGGGCAAGTTCGCAAATACTCACGCAGCCGTTTCCCTTCTCCCTTCACTTTTCTGTCGTGCGTTGCTCGCACGATCATTCCGGCGGATTGGGGAGCCGTTGTTTCCACGAAGAGCTTGTAGAGGTCGGATTCACGGTCGGCAACGTAAATCAATCGCGTGTGGGAGAAAGCTTTTTGGAGTTGATTTGTGTGCCGATAAGTTTGGATCCACCGAAACGATTCTTTCTCTTGCAGGGGTTTTTTCGAGCGTTGGTGCTTTTTGCCGTAGTCTTGGGGAGGCCGACTCCACACCTTGCAGTCCAGTACTCCCAGACAGAGTTTGTTGGGTGTGAACGCCACGAGAGGGTGGGCCAAGTAACCGATGGGAGAGGAAGAAGAACTCAATGTGCCTCGGTTTTCCTTAGCCGATTGGGTTGCGAAATTGAGTTGCGTGGTATCGTTGACGCAAAGAACAACGGGGTGGTCCGCCATGCGTTGCTTGACTTTATGGACATGAGAATCCAAGAGCCCCTGTTGGTTTACAGCCGTGTTTTTTTGAAAGCGATACGTTGCCTTGGCGGCGGCTTGGGAGTCCGCGCCGGCATAAAATGTTCTTGTGGGATTGGCGCACTGCCCTGCGAGAATGTGCTTGGCGAGTCGATGTAAGCGTTCATCGCCGACCTGAAAACACTCCAATTCTTCTTCTATCCACTGTTCCGTAATAACCTCCATTGTTTTTCTAGCGAGCAAAACGCTCGGTCATGGAACTCTTTTAACCTAAACTAGACCATCGGAAAAGGCCGCCAATCCTGCCGCAAAAATTTGTGTCCAAAGTTTAGGCGAAAGCAGGGATCCATTTTGGTGCATTTCGCCAACTTTCTATCGGAAAAACAGCCCGCCGACCTTTTTGGAAATTCTCCTTCGCAGGAATGACAAAATGAGGGTTGCAGGAAGAACAAAGAGAAAACTTATTTTCAAGGAGTGGTATGACAAAAGCGGCTTCTCTTTTTACGAGAGCCTTGGAGGGATGTCTTAAGGCGTCAAGCGCTCCAGCGTGCGGGGGAAGGGAATCGCTTCACGCAAGTGATGGATGCCGCAGACAAAAGCGACCAATCGCTCAAGCCCCAGGCCAAAGCCCGCATGCGGCACCGAGCCGTAACGCCGCAGATCCAGGTACCATTGCAGCGGCTCGGGGTCGAGCTTGTGCCGTTGAATCTCTTGCCGCAGGCGGTCTAGGCTGTCCTCTCGTTGTCCGCCGCCGATGATTTCGCCGTAGCCGTCGGGGGCCAGAATGTCGAATGAGCACGACAACCGCTCATCATCGGGGTGTTTTTTCATATAAAATGCCTTGCATTGCGCGGGAAAATGAGTGACAACGATAGGTCGGGCAAATGCTTGGCAAAGAGCCGTCTCGTGCGGCGCGCCAAAGTCCGAACCCCACTCTAAATCCAACAGCTCCTTTTGCTGTTGGTCCGGCGCATCCGCGCGGAGTTGGGCGATTTTCGCCACGGCTTCATCATAAGTCAGCCGGACGAACGGCTTGCGGATTTGGTCTAACACGTGCAGATCCCGCCCCAGCACCTCGTGCAGCTCGCGTTCGTGTCGCGCGCGGACGCCTTGCACCACGCTGCGCAAAAAGTCCTCGGCCAGGGCAATGGCTCCCGCTAAATCCATGTAGGCTGCTTCGGGCTCTACCATCCAAAACTCGTTGAGGTGTCGGCGTGTTTTGCTTTTTTCGGCGCGAAAGGTGGGGCCGAAGCAATAGGTTTTGCCCAAGGCCATGGCGCACGCCTCTTGATAGAGCTGGCCTGATTGAGAAAGGTACGCCGGTCGCTCGTCGAACCACTTTGTGCCAAACAAGGTGGATGTGCCTTCGCAGGCATTGGCGGTGAAGATGGGACTGTCGGCCAACACAAAACCCGCGTCGTCAAGATAGTCGCGAATGGCACGCGCGGCCGCGGCGCGAATCCGCAAGATGGTGTGTTGGCGGCGCGAGCGCAGCCACAGGTGGCGGTTATCCAGCAAAAAAGCGTCGCCGTGGTCTTTTTTGGCAATCGGGTAGTCCCGCGCCGCCGACACCAGGCGCAGCTTTGCCCCCGCGAGCTCATAGCCGCAAAACGGCGCTCGGCTGTCTTGCCGCACGGCTCCACTCACTATGATTGCGCTTTCTTGTGTTAAGTGATTGAGTGTCTCCCAAAGCTCCTTGGGCGCCTCGGCGCGGTTGAAGACGCATTGGACAAAACCCGAGCCGTCGCGGATTTGCACGAACTGGAGCCTGCCCGAGCTACGGCGGTTGTAGAGCCACCCTTGCACGGTGACTTCTTGCCCTTCGCGGCGGGCAATGTCGGAAATGCGAATGACGGCGGATGAGACTGCATCGGGCTTCATTGTTATCACTGTCTAAAAATTCGAAAAAAGGTTAGCCTTGGTTCAACGTTTCAATTTCCTCGCGCGTCAGACCGGTCATGCGGACAATCTCCTCCAGGTGCAACCCCGAAGAGCGCATGGCGCGGGCGATTTGCAGGGTCTTGTGTCTTTCACCTTCCTCACGTCCTTTCTTCTCGCCCTCGGCCAAACCCTCTTCGCGGCCTTCCACACGGCCTTTCTTGTGCCCCTTGTCGTAACTGGTTTCCAGCTGCGAGGCGCGGTCGCGCCGCGCCATGTCCGCCTTGCGATACAGCTCCAGCTCGTGCCGGTCCAGACCGATCTCCTCCAGCACCGCGAACGCCTCCTCGATTTCGGGCACCGCCCGCAACGTCGCCGGAATGCGGCCCACCGGCGTCTCGCGCGCGTGCTTGAAAAAATACACCCACTTTTCTTCCAGCGTGGCCAGCTCCTCTTCTTTTTTCACAAACTTGGGCAGCTGCAAAAAGGTAAAGCCCA
>JBCCEG010000149.1:0-4417 GCA_039030455.1 Myxococcota bacterium
CTCTCTAGGGGGAACCGCCGACGACGACAAAGCCCGCCCAGAAGAAAGGATCCGAGAGATTGCCTTTTTCGAAGAACATCTCGAGCTGCGCCATCTGTAGAGCGTTTTCGGGGGAGGCCCCCTCACCCAGGTGTTTGTAGAGCGGTTGCCACCGTGTTGTGGGGGTGTAAGCCCAAAGAACAAGCCCAACCCACGGCAGTGTCGGAGTGGGGTGAACAGATGCCTCAACACCCCAAGTACAAGCTTCCCGAGGACTTGGGTGAAGAGGGGGATGAGGAAGATTTTGCGGCGGAGGAAGATGAGACGGGGCCCTCTGATGATCTTGCACCCGGCTTACGGCCCGAGGAACGCGGGGGCGGCGGCAACTGCTTTTTTCACAGTTTGGTGCCTGCTCTTAATCAAGGCAATGTTGGAGGTCGCTCCAGCTGGACTCAGCAAGAGGTCAGAAACAAAATTGCACAGGATATGGAGACGAGAATCCCAGCCGCTGATATCATGGATCGGGTAGATAATTATCTAAAGCCCGCCGATCCCGGCATCTACGGCGCTATCAATACCATCAATGATCTCAAAAACCTCATACGTAACTCGGGAGGATATTTAGGCGATCAGTTTTCAGCATTTCTCGCCGAAGTGGTTTTTCGTATTAATATCGTGGCTGTGAGAGAGATGGATTTCCGCGTCGGTCGATTCGTCTTTTACAACGAGTTGAACCCGGCGCAAGGCTCTTACATCGTTCCCATTTACTACCCCGGCGGGCACTACCAGGCGTTGCCTTACGTTGACCTCGCTACCGGAAGGCAATATGCGTTCTCATGGGCGGATCGAAGGAATTGGCCCGACCAAGTCAAGCAGTTGATCCGAGCCCGATACACGCAGGCCGGTCGCGCTGTCGATTTTTAAGCGAGTTTTGTTCTATCTGTTTGTTGTTTGCCCGCGGGCCGCGTCGTGTTACCCTCAGGAGACGACAAATACGATTTTCAAAGTGAAGGGCTCGCACGGCTTTGGCAGAAAGCGTATGGAGGTAGCACATGACATCGAGTAATTGGCAATTCGATAGAGACCGCGAGTGGAAGGCCAAGGCGGCCGAGCAGGAGAAAAAATGCCGAGGAGTCGGTGACGAGGCGATTCAGCGACTCGCCGTCAACACCTTGCGCACGCTGGCTATCGATGCCGTGCAGCAAGCGAATTCAGGCCACCCCGGCGCTCCCATGGGCATGGCACCGGCGGCGTATTGCCTGTGGCAAGACGTGATGCGTTACGATCCCGCGCACCCTTGCTGGCCCAACCGAGACCGATTCGTGCTTTCCAACGGCCACGCCTCCATGCTGCTTTATGCGTTGCTGCACGTCTGTAACGTCCGGCGCGACGACGGTGACAAGGGCGGGGAAGACAGACCCGTGACACTGGAGGAAATCCAACGTTTTCGCCAACTGGGCAGCCGCGCGCCCGGCCACCCTGAATTCGGCATGACCACGGGCGTGGAGATGACTACGGGGCCGTTGGGGCAGGGGGTTGCCACCAGTGTGGGCATGGCGCTGGCGGGCAAGTGGCTGGGGCGGTACTTTAACCGGCCCGGCTACACCCTGTTTGACCATAAAATCTATGCCATGTGCGGCGACGGCTGTCTCATGGAAGGGATTACGTTCGAGGCTCTCTCGCTAGCGGCGCACTTGCGGCTGGACAATCTGTGTTGGATCTACGATTGCAACCAGATCAGCATCGAGGGTGACACGCGCTTGGCTTGGAGCGAAGAGGTGCAGCATCGCTTTAACGCCTGTGGTTGGGGCGCGATCCATGTGAATTCCGGCGATGACTTGCGGACCATGCGCGGGGCGTTGCACACCGGCCACGAGGGCAGACCGCAGTTAATCTTGGTCCACACACGCATTGGCGAAGGCGCGCCCACGCGGGCAGGCACGGCCAAGGCTCACGGCGAACCGTTGGGCGAAGAAGAAGTACGCGGTGCCAAGCAGGCCTACGGCTGGCCGGGCGACGCGACCTTTCACGTGCCGCCGGAGGTTTACCAGCACTTTCAAGACGGCATCGGCAAACGAGGAGCCCGGCTTTACGGGGCGTGGCAAGGACAGCTGGCCGGCTATGACAAGGAGCATCCCGCCTTGGCCAAGGAGTTGCATCAGGTTCTCAACGGTGAACTGCCCGAAGGCTGGGACGCGGATCTGCCCGCGTTTACCGATGCGATTGCCACGCGCGCGGCGTCGGGCAAAGTGCTGAACGCCCTGGCCGCGCGAATCCCTTGGATGGTGGGCGGGTCGGCCGATCTGGCGCCCTCCACCAAAACCTGGTTGGACTTTCAGGGAGCCGGGGTGGTCACCGGCCCCCGCAAACCCGATCCCATGTTCATCAGCCAGCCGGGCAGGTTTTTTTGTAGCGAGCACCCATACACGGGGCAGAACATGCACTTTGGCGTGCGCGAGCACGCCATGGCAACCGTGATGAACGGTATGGCGCTGCAGGGGCTGCGCCCCTTTGGCGGCACGTTTTTGGTGTTTAGCGACTACGCTCGTCCCGCTATTCGCCTGGCGGCGTTGATGCAACAGCCCGTGGTCTATGTGTTCACGCACGATTCCATCGGTTTGGGGCAAGACGGCCCCACGCACCAGCCCATTGAACATCTAGCAGCGCTGCGCGCCATGCCGGGCTTGTTAGTGCTGCGCCCGGCCGACGGGGAAGAAACGCGAGCGTGTTGGCGCATCGCATTGCGCTGCAAAGGCCCGGTCGCCTTGGCGTTGTCGCGGCAAACCCTGCCGATTCTCACTAGGAGTGCCTCCATCGACCTCGAAGAAGGGGTGGGCAAGGGCGCCTATGTTCTCTCCTGTCATCCTGAGCGTCGTGATAACGACGCGAAGGATCTCCCCGATCCTGCGCAACGCGGGGAGGTCCTTCCTCGCTGCGCTCGTCAGGATGACAGAGAAAAGGCGATCTTAATCGGCACCGGCAGCGAGGTGCACCTGTGTGTGCAAGCCCAGCAGCGACTAGCCCAAGAGGGCATTCCCGTCCGCGTGGTGAGCATGCCGTGCTGGGAACTGTTTGCCGAACAAAAGCAGGAATATCGTGACAGTGTCTTGCCGCCTGCCTTGACCGCCCGCGTGGCGGTAGAAGCGGCAAGCTCGTTTGGTTGGGAGCGTTGGGTCGGGTCGGGTGGCGCCGTGGTGGGCATTGACCGCTTTGGCGCGTCGGCGCCCGCGTCCGACCTTTACAAGCACTTCGGTATCACGGTGGATCGCATCGTGGCCAAGCTCAAAGAGCAGTTGACGGATGAGTAGTACCACAGATCACAGGATTTGACAGATGGTCGGATGTCGGAGAGTGGAGACGACAGTGGAAAAACCTCATGCTTCGTCCCAACCATGCATCCAACCGCCCGTTAAATCCTGTGATTTGCGGTAGTAGAGGATCCCTTCATGCGCATTGTCGTTGGTTCCGATCATGCCGGTGTCGTTCTTAAGATTTCCATCCGTGAGCATTTGTGCAAGCTAGACGGTATCACCGTGGTTGATGTAGGAGCCGACAGCGAAACCCCGGCGGCGGACTATCCCGACATCACCGTCGAGGCATGCCGCGCGCTCCAACAAGGGCAGGTGGATCGGGGCATTCTCGTCTGCGGTAGCGGCATCGGCATGTGTATTGCCGCGAACAAGTGTCGCGGCATTCGCGCCTGCGTGTGTCACGATGTGTATTCAGCGGCGCAGGGCGTGGAGCACGACGGCATGAACGTGTTGGCGCTGGGCGCGCGCGTCATCGGTCCGGCGCTTGCTCGGAGCGTGGTCGAGGTTTTTGTCAACGCGCGCTTTTCCAACGAACAACGGCACCGCCGCCGATTGGAGAAAGTCACGCGGTTGGAGGATGTAGGTTAGTGGAAACTTTTATGCCACCTTGTCAAAGGCGACGGCTAGACTTTTCCTCGCGAAGGCTATTCCAACCGCCAAGACAAAGGAGCATTGGCTGTCGGCGAATGTGGCGGCGTAGTGCTTGTCCTTGATCTGCCGCAGCGCGGTTTGGGCTGTTTGTTGGAGCTGTTCTTGCTCGGCCTTGGGCGCGGCGCGTTTGAACTCCAGGATGATCCCGGGTTTGTCGGGTTGTTTGGGGATCAACGACACGTCCGCCCGTCCCTCGCCCGCCTCGCGCTCGGACCGCAGGCAATAGTCTTGTTCCAGCTGCGCCAACAACCCTAGGACAAACGCTTGATAGACTCGCTCGGGGTCTCGCTCCGCCACGTCGAAGTAACTCAAGCTCCCGTGCACGAATTCTTGCAGCTGCTCGGCAAAACCCTCGCCGTCCCCTCGCAGCAACGCCTTGACCATGCCGGTGGTTTGTTCCTTGCGCGGCTCTTGCGCGAACCACCGCTGGATCAGTTCTTTGTACAAACTCTTGACCTCGGCGTTGGGCAAGCGCA
>JBCCEG010000150.1:0-4414 GCA_039030455.1 Myxococcota bacterium
GAAAGAGAACTTTAAACAGTACCATTTTACTTTTTCCACAGCCTGCTCTAGGGTTTTCACTTTTAGGCTTGTCACGAGAAGCCAATCGACTGGGTCGCTCCCAGACGGAGGTTTTTTTTCGACGACGCGAACCGCGTAGAGGCTTAAGTGGGGCAGCTTTCCGTCGGCGGGCTTGGCATGGTTGCGGGGAGGGGTCATGGTTATCTCCGTGACCTTGACGTCGCACACGGCCTCGCGCGCGGGCTTGTCCTTGCTCTTTGGAAGACGGATTTGGAGACTACCGGATGCTTTCTTTTTATCAAAAAGAGCCGTCAATTTTTCTCCTGATATTTTGGAATGCGTCGCGGATTTATTGACGACACGGTTTCTGGCGCGGACCAACAGGGGTCTGTCCAGCTGCCTGGCACGAAGAAAGAGGTCGTCCATGTCCCCCTCGCGATCACACACGGTGACGACTTGAGCGGGGAGAGTGGCAAAGCAGGCGTGGGTGTGCCGCAGGGCCTCCACCCACCTGACGCTGTCTTTTTTCTGAATAGGGAGGAGATTTCGTTTGGAACTTTTTTTTCATTTCTTTTTCTTTTTCATCAAGTGCTTTCCTCGCATAAATTTTCTGATCGAGTAAGCCTAGAGGCAAGCCTTGCGTGCTGACCGCGAGGGTGGAATGCATGACCAGGCCGGAAGTTGTGTTTCGGCGCCGGTGTTTGCCTTCATGGTTGGACAAGGGGCACAAGGGGGGTGGTTTTAGGATGGTCGGAGTAGTTCACGTAGGAGGTATCTTGAACGGCGAGGACGGTGTCAAAGGCCTTGGCTCGCTGTAGCGTGGCTTTCCGATGAGTGGCTAGAATTTCTCGATAACGGACTGAGTCATTGTCAAAGAAGCGGTAAGCCGCCTCGGTATCGGTCCAATTAGAGCAGGCTTGGTGGATCGAACTTTCGGGGGTTTAGGCAAGACACGTGGCAACCTCAACGAGCCTTCGGTTGAGTCGCTTGTCGCCGAAATGAGCACATGCGAATTCTTTTTCCGTCCAATGAGTTTGCATGGTTAGCCTCCTTAAGAAAAAACCGAGAAGACCCCCTAACCATAACCCTCAAAAACACTTATGGGTAATAGACAGGTTCCTCGGGGGGGGTTGGACGCCTATCATTTTGGTGGGCGTCCCGCCTACCCTACGGTATCGGTATCACCGCCGGTCTCTCCACCGGAGAGACCTAGCCCTATCGGGCTACGGCTCGAAGCCTCAAGTAAATTCCTCTTTCTGGCGCGATTTTTGCCTTGCCGCGAGCTTCGCTCGCAACGACTTTAAAACAGGCTGTTAGATCAACAGAGAATTTCACTGCTATGCTGACTCCGCGAAAAATCTTTTCAAAGGCAAGTATAATCCCATCCGAAGGTTCCAAAATGGATTCCCGCGAAGGCGGGAATCCATGGAAAAAGTGATGAAGAGAGGGAGTGATAGGCTGGCAAAGGGTTTCTCATGCACACGGATGACTCGCAATTTCACCTGGTCCCCCACGCGGGCCAAGGCATTTGGAGCGTGGCGCGATTGCGGGCGGTCGAACAGGCCGCCGTGGACGAGGGTATCGACGAATCGATGTTGGTGGAGCGCGCGGCGGCAGGGGCCGCGCGCGTGATCGAGCAATGTTATCCATCCGCCGCGCGCATCGCGATTCTGTGTGGCACGGGCAACAACGGCGCGGACGGATATGCCCTGGCGTGCCGGTTGCGCCGCGCGAGGCACGAGGTTTGCGTTTGGGCGCCGTGCGGTGAACCGCGAACACAAGCGGCGCGGCATGTGTGTGCCGCCTGTGCGCAAGCGGGTATCCCTATCCATCGCGGCGTGCCTCGGGGGGAAGAGCCTGGGTTTGATCTTATTGTGGACGCGTTGTTCGGCATCGGGTTGTCGCGACCGGTGGAGGGGAACGCGCGGGAGTGTATTGCGTGGATGAACCAAACCGCCGCGCCCACGCTGGCGCTGGATATCCCTTCGGGCCTGCACGCGGACACGGGCCAAATCATGGGCTGTGCGGCGCGGGCCGACCACACCGTGACATTTCTAGGGCTCAAACGGGGGTTTTTTACCGCTGACGGCCCCGACGTCACGGGTCGGTTGGCTTTGGATGATCTCAACGTTTCCGCAACCGTGCCCCCGCAACCCTCAGCAAGCGTGTTGAATGAAAAAGAGTTGATCAAACTCCTCCCGCCGCGTCGGCGGAGCGCGCACAAGGGATGTTTTGGCCGTTGCTTGATCGTGGGCGGCGGCCTAGGCATGCCCGGTGCCGCGCTGCTAGCCGCTCACGCGGCGTTGCGCGTGGGAGCGGGACTGGTGCGGGTTGCCACGCATCCGCAACATGCCTCGGCCGCCGCGTGTTCCCAGCCGGAAGCGCTATGGCACGGCGTGACGGACGTTGCCGAATTGGAAAAGGTGTTGTCGCGTGCAAGCTGCATTGTCGTGGGTCCGGGGCTGGGGCTCTCTTCATGGGGGCGTTCCTTGTGGGATCGAGTGGTGCAAGCTAAGTGCCCGCTGGTGGTGGACGCGGACGCCCTGACGCTGTTGGCGCAACAGCCCTGCCGTCGGTCCGACTGGATTCTAACGCCTCATCCCAAGGAAGCCGCTGGTCTGCTTGGTTGCTCCGTGGTGAAGATTCAGCGCGATCGGTTTGCCGCCGCCGAGGAGCTCTGCCGCCGTTACGGTGGCGTGGCGGTACTCAAAGGCGCGGCCACGGTGATCGCTTCGAACGCCTCATCCGTTGAAAGTGCCTTCGAAAAACGATGCGACGTCTGCCTGGCGGGCAACCCAGGCATGGCGTCGGCGGGAATGGGCGACGTGCTGGCGGGGATTCTGGGCGGCCTGTCCGCGCAGCTGCATCCGTCGTCGGCCGGTTTGAACGACGTTGCCCGTTTGGGCGTGTTGCTGCATGCCCACGCGGGCGATCTGGCCGCGGTTGCCCGGGGGGAGCGGGGGTTGCTGGCGCGTGACGTGATCGATCGATTGCGCGGGCTGGTCAATCCGCAACGGCAAGAGAAGTCGGCAGCAACTCCACGTCGATAGGATCGCCGTCGGCTGCTCGCACGGTGGCCGCGATGGGAAAACGGATCGGTTCGGGCAACTTGACCACGGCCAACGCTTGGATGCCCATGGGGGTGGGCAGCGGCGACACGGACGTGAGGCGGTACTCGGTGGTGTTTGCTTGCACTTCCTTTTTGTTATTCCTTCGCTGTTGCTCAGTACAAGCCTGAGCGTGGCGAGAGCAAACTCCACCTGTCATCCTGAGCTTGTCCTGAGTGTTAACAAGGGACGGGCGAAGGATCTCCCCGCGTTGCGCCCCCTTTGTCACCCCCGCGCAGGCGGGGGTCCATGTGGATTCCTGCTTTCGCAGGAATGACAGAGAAGGGCTGGGCTCGTCAGGATGACAGAGGGGAGGACCGCTCGTCACATTCACATCGCCGGAAGGCGTGGCGGCAAAGGGGCGCGGCCCCCGCACACGGACGAGTCGGCGGCGGACTTTGTTGTAGGTCAATAGGCGAGAAATGATCTCCTGCCCCACATAGCACCCCTTGGACCGGTTCACCACAAAGTCCAGTCCCAGCTCCAGGGGATTGTAGTGGTCGTTGATTTCGTTGGGGCAGCCGGGAATCCCCGCGCCGATGCGCAGGGCGGTCGCTTCGTCTTCGGAAGCTTCGTGAACGTCTCGATGCTCGCGCAGTTGCCGCAAGAGTTGTTCCCCCGCATGACCGCGCAGGCGCAGCAGCCATGTTGGCACGCGCCGCTTCTGTTCATCCACATGATCAAACGTGCGCATGATGAGCTGTTCGTCGTGCATGCGGTATTGCCAAGGCAACAGCTTTTCCAGCCGTTGAAACACGTGAAACATATCGCCGAGCAACTCGCCGGCCCCGTTCCCCGTCAGCAACCACACGCTTGTGTTATCGCGCGCGTCCGCCACGCGGGCGTTCTCGGTGAAAATGTGTTGATCCAGCCAGTCGTGGAGAATCTCTTGTCGGTCGCGCCCACCCACAAGCAGTGTTGAGCCGTCGGGCAGGAGGATTTGGTGGACAAGATCCACCAGTCGCCCCTTTGGGGTCAGCAATGCGTTGAGACAGCTTTGTCCCCGTTGCATCCGGTCGCACGCTTGCGTGGAAAGACGATGGAGTAGGGAAAGATGATCCGGGCCCGTAAGCGTCACCCGGGCGCGGGCAGTGTGATCAATCAAAATCGCCTTGCGTAAGTGTCGCCACACGGACATTGGCCGGTCCTCATTCTTTTGCTCAATGGTTTGGACATTATACCGATCCGCAGAAATAACGACGCCTTCCTGTCATCCCTGCGAAAGGTTGTCACCCCTGCCCCCGAGCAGGGGCAGGGATCCAGAAAAATCGGGAATGAAAAACGATTGGGAGGTTGGCGAATTTGTA
>JBCCEG010000151.1:0-4410 GCA_039030455.1 Myxococcota bacterium
ATGTCACGCGCGGAAATGGACGCGCTTGGCTGGGATAGTTGCGACATCATCATTGTGACGGGCGACGCTTACGTTGACCATCCGAGCTTTGGTATGGCTGTCGTAGGTCGTCTGCTTGGATGTACCCCGCCCGCAATTGGCGCAGGAACGAGATGAGGGTTTTGCCCACTAGGGCGTCGGCTTCGTCGATGAGTACCATCAACGGCTTGGGGTTGTGTTGGCACCAAGCGGACAACACCGCTTGAAACCCTTGCAGGGGACCCGCCCGTGTTAAAAAACGCTCCCAGTTTTGGTCCACGAAAGGGTCTTGGAGCTGTTGGATGCCCTGGGTGCCCAGCTGATACAAGATGGCCCGCATCCCTTCGGCAATGTCTTCGGCGGCCGCTTGGGCTGTCTCCACGTTGATGTAGACGCAGCGGATGTCGCCCCGTTGGTTCAAGAAGCGGCACAGGGACTGCAGACAGGTGGTCTTGCCGGTTTGGCGGGGGGCGTGGAGCAGAAAGTATTTTTTCTCATCGATGAGGTTCAAAACTTCGGGCAGGTCCCAGCGCTTGAGGGGATCCACGGTGTAATGCTCGGCCGGGTTCAGGGGGCCGGAGGTGTTGAAGTAGCGGGGCATGAAATCACCCTATCACGCCGTGGCGGTCGGGGGTGCCGTTGGTGTCCGTTGGGTTGGGGGTTGGGGGGCTTTTTCTTGCCCGAAAGGGGGACTTCCGGACCAAAAAAGGGGGGTAAATTGGGTGTTCCGGGGGCTCAAAACGGCTTTTTCGACCCGACCTTGAAAAATGAAACCCGCGTAAAACCTCCGTATGACCCCTCCGGGCGTGCCCCCGCGCGCGCTTACTGTTAAACGTCGGTGGGTTTTTGGCTTGTGGTGGACAGCATGGATCGGCTGGCGCGCAATCTAGACGACTTGCGCCGTCTCGTGCGCGACATGACCGCGCAGGGGATAGCGGTGGAATTCGTCAAGGAAAAGCTGACTTTTACCGGAACCTCCTCGTTGATGCTGTCGGTCATGGGAGCGTTCGCCGAATTCGAGCGAGCGTTGACCCGCGAGCGGCAGCGAGAGGGGATTGCGCTGGCCAAGCGTCGCGGCGTCTATCGGGGGCGCAAGCGAGCCCTGTCCGCCTCGGATGTGGAGCGCTTGTGTCAAGAGATTGGAGTTGGAAAGTCCAAGGCCGCGCTGGCCCGCGAGCTGGGTATCTGCCGCCAAACCCTGCATCTGTATCTAAAGCGGCAAGAGGGGACACGCGCCGCCGAGGGAACCGTTGTCGTGGAATAGAGGTAGGATGAAACCAAGGAGAAACCCGTGACCGACACCCCCAAGCAACCCCCCGCGCGCATCGTCAACCCGCAAGGCTCGATGCCGCGCGGCATCGATGACTTTGCCAAGGTGGTTACGCAACAACGTTGCTTCGTCGATAAAAGCCGGTTGGCGCGCGACGTGCTCAATTGCGACGATGATATTATTCTCGTCACCCGCCCGCGCCGATTTGGCAAGACCATGAATCAAGGCATGCTGCGGTATTTCCTTGAAACGCCGCCGGAGGCAACGAACACAAGGGCCTTGTTTGACGGTCTGTTGGTGAAAGAGGACGCGGCGACGATGGAACATCAAGGCAAATACCCCGTCATCTCCCTCACCCTCAAGAGCGCCAAGCTACCCACCTGGGAGGAGGCCTACGGTGAGTTATGCCGGTTGATCCACGAGGAAATACAACGCCATCCGCAAGCGTCGGACTGGCGCATCGGCGAGTTCGAGCGCATGCACGGCGACGAATGGAGCCGCCTTCTCAGCCGCGCCGAGGCGACGCGAGCCGATTGGCGCCACTCGCTGGAGCTGCTGTGCAAGCTGCTGGCACTGCACCATAACAAGGACAATCCCAACCAGCTGACTTGGACCTATCCCATCGTTCTCATTGATGAATACGACGCCCCCATACACGCGGCGTACACCAACTCACGCGCCGACAACGAGGTTCCCGCCTTCGCGGGAATGACAAAGGGGGGTAAGGATTCCTATTACGGTCGCATGATTGGTTTCATCCGATTGCTTCTGGGCAACGCGCTCAAGGGCAACAGGTACCTGCACAAGGCCGTGCTCACGGGCATTCTCAGAGTGGCGAAGGAAGATATCTTTTCCGGGCTGAGCAACCCCGGCGTCTACGGCGTGTTGGAGGACCGCTTTGCCTCCTCTTTTGGCTTTACCGAGGGCGAAGTGACCGAGCTGTTGACACGGCGCGGACTCAAGGACCGCCTTGACGCCGTGCGAGATTGGTACGACGGCTATTGCATCGGCGCGGACAATCCGGTCACCATTTACAACCCCTGGTCGGTGGTCAGCTACCTGGCCAATCCCACCAAAATCCCCCGCTTGTATTGGGTCAACACCAGCGACAACGCCCTGGTGCACACGCTGTTGCGGTGCGCGGACGCGGACATGAAGGCTGAACTGTTGCAATTGCTGTCGGGCGACGCCGATTACATTGCGCGGCCGATTCTCGACGAAGCCCCCTTGCGCTCGCTCACGGGAGCCGCGCGTGAGCTGTGGAGCCTGCTGTTGGCCTCCGGCTACGCCACGGCCGATAAAACGGAGCGGGATATCAAGGAAGGCGGCCCCAATATCGCTTCCCTGCGGGTGCCGAACATGGAGGTGAAGTGTCTGTACAAAGAGCTAATCGAGCGCTGGTTCGCGCAACAGCCGCGGGCGGGGCAAACCACCGGCATGGTCAAGGCGCTGTTGGCCGGTAACGGGGAGCTGTTCGCGCAACGGCTGCAGGCGTTTGTCCACGCGAGCATGAGCTATTTCAGCACCGGCGGCGAGGACCCCGAGCGGGTGTATCAGGCCTTTGTCTTGGGGCTGTTGGTGCAATTGGAACAAGACTATCGCCTGTGCTCCGAGCGCGAGGCGGGTGGGGGACGGGCGGACGTGCTGTTGATTCCCAAACAACTCGACAAACCGGGGATTATCCTGGAGCTCAAGATGGCCGAGGAGTTTGTGGGGCGGCAAAACCAGGCGGTGATCGAGCAAGGCCCGCAACAGACCGCGCAAGATGCATTACAACAAATCAAGGACAAGCATTACGCCGCCATATTCGCCGACAAGCAATGTTCCTTTGTTTTGGCCGTTGGGATCGCTTTCTGGAAGAAGGAATTGGCGACGGCGCACGAGCGGGTGGCGTGACGGCGCTTGTTTCAAGCGCCTCGGGCGTCCGCCGGTACCGGGCGGCGGTGAATTGCTTCAACGCTTGGTCGAGGTTGTTTCGCGCCGGCGCCGTGTCGCCTTGGTTGAAGTGCCTGTCTAGTGTTGCCGGCGCGTCCAGCTCGGTTTTCAGTGTTCTCTTGTCCATCTACGTGCGACCTGAAAGTCGCGTTGATGTCTGTTGCACAGGCCCGCCCTGATGCAACCTGGTGTTCCGTCACCAGTCACCTACCGAGACGTGCGTAGCTGGTAACGGCTAGGTGCGAAGCTCTCGGGACAATGTACGCTTGGCGCAAGCCAAAGGGGAACCCGCGAGGGGAAACCGTAGTCTGCCAGTCTCGGGCGGAGAAGCGGCTAGGTGCGGACGGTATGGTCAATCGGAAGGTGAAGTTCTGCCGCGTCGTGACAAGCAAACCAGCCAAAGGGACCGACAGGCTGGGGCCAAAAGGCTCGGGGACAGGTCTGGGGAGGGTAGATTTCCCCAGCGCGGATGACGCTCCCCCGGCGTATGGGAACGACCTAACCCGTCCTTGGCATAAACGTGAAACAGGGAAAGCCCGTCTGGGGAAACCCAAGCGGGTAAAGGATGTCGGAAAAAGCAAAGGCCTCGCTGTAACGGCGAGGATAGGAGCAGTCGCCCTTTGGGGAACATGGCTCCGTCGCGAAAGCGAGCCCACTTCCGATAGGTGTGGAATCGCGGGAAAGACCGTTAACTCTTTAGGCCCGAGAAGACGTGATGGAACTTGGCATTCGCACAAGCAACGCACTCGGGGACAGGAAGCCTCCCCTCGCCT
Source organism: Myxococcota bacterium (assembly GCA_039030455.1). Taxonomy (GTDB): domain Bacteria; phylum Myxococcota; class UBA727; order UBA727; family JABDBI01; genus JBCCEG01. Next base: position 3,997 of record JBCCEG010000151.1, read on the forward strand.
GGCGAGAAATCCATTGGGCGAGGGTGAAGCGGAATGTCAAAGGGATACAGGTCCGGATCGCGAAGGCCGCAACGGCGGGGCGTTGGAGAGATGTGCGCTGTCTTCAACGTCTGTTGGCTCGGTCATACAGCGCGCGGCTCTTGGCCGTGCGACAAGTGACCGAGAACAAAGGCAGGCGCACTCCCGGGGTGGACAACTGTCTATTACCCATAAGTGCCTCTGGTGCCGGTCTGAAGGGCCTGGGCCATTTTCAGTCCTTCGAGCATGGCGGCAAGTTTTCTCATGCCTCTCCAGATGGAAGTTATTCCGGGTTCCTTGTCGTGTTTTCTTGCCGGGAATCCCCCTAGCTGGGCGAGCCAACGGACACATAGTCTTAACGAGGGAGGACGTTGAGGGATTTTCTTCCTTGGGTTG
>JBCCEG010000152.1:0-4405 GCA_039030455.1 Myxococcota bacterium
GCGCAGGCCGTTTTTATCTGTTGTTCTGGCGTCAAAGTCTATGGCGACGATCCCCTGTTGAACGGCATCGATAAACGAGGTGATGCTTGGTTCCCAAAAAGAGTCGGACGGTTACCTACGAAAGCGCTTGTCTTTATTGGGAACCAAGCATCACCTCGTTTATCGATGCCGTTCAACAGGGGATCGTCGCCATAGACTTTGACGCCAGAACAACAGATAAAAACGGCCTGCGCGACCACGGCACGAAATTTCGCGTCGCGGTCAAGAACCTTGGCAAACTGTATCGGAAAAGCAGAAAACTCGGTTGACGGCTCAACCTGGTATCTAACCGGACCGGGTTAAGCCTAAATCTCCACATCGGCGGAAGGTGCTGAAAAAGCAAACCCCCGCAGGGGGTGAGTTTGACCGAGCCAGCCGCCTTATGCGAGGCTAATGATAATGAATCCGATGGAACAGCGACCCCAAACGGTTGCATGAATGGCTAATCGCGAGCGCTGGCGCAGCAAAATTGCATTTGTTTTGGCTGCCGCCGGCTCGGCCGTCGGCATCGGTAATATCTGGCGATTTCCCTACATCGTGGGGAACAACGGCGGCGGTGCTTTCGTTCTGGTCTATCTGGCCTGCATCAGCTGCATCGGCATTCCCCTGCTCATGGTTGAACTATTCATCGGCGCGCGTTCGCAAGCCGGGGCTGTCAAAGCGTTCGAGATCGTTCACCAACCTAGGTCGCCCTGGCGATGGCTGGGGCACCTGTGCTGGATGACTTCCTTCATCATCCTCTCTTTTTATTGCGTGATAGGCGGGTGGATTTTGGATTTTTTGCAGCTGGCGCTGCGCGGGCAACTCGCACACGACGACCCCCAAACCGTGCGCGGGATCTTGCAGCAATTGTTCGCCAGCCCCACCAGACAAATCGCATGGCACGCGGTTTTCACCGCCGTGAACGCGGCCGTGATGGCATGCGGTTTCAAAAAAGGCCTTGAGCGTGCCGGGTTATGGCTTATGCCCGCCCTGGTAGTCATTTTGCTGCTGCTGCTCCTGCACGCCCTGTTTTTACCAGGGGTGGGGCAAGCTCTGACATTCCTCTTCCGGCCTGACACAAGTCGTCTGACCGCCGCGGGCATGCTCGAAGCGGTGGGTCACTCCTTTTTCACCCTGAGCATCGCCATGGGTATCATGCTCACGTACGGCAGCTATCTGCGCGGCGACGAATCTTTAGGCCGTCTTGCTTTGTCCATTGCCCTGTTCGACACCCTCATCGCCCTGCTGGTAGGGATCGTGATTTTTTCCGTTGCGTTTTCTTTCGGCGTAGAAACCGGCACCGGCCCAACGCTCATCTTTCAAACCCTTCCCGTGCTGTTCGCCAAACTCACCGGCGGATGGTTTGTCTCTACACTCTTCTTTCTGCTAGTCGCTTTCGCGGCACTGACATCTTCCCTCTCACTATTCGAACTGTTAGTCAGCCTAAGCACCGAAATGCTCGGAGTGGGACGGAAAGCAGCCGCGTTTGGCGTCGCCCTGTCGGCTTTTACCCTGGGCATTGTATCGGCCCTGTCTACCAACGTGCTAGCGAGCTGGACACTGTACGGCAAAACGCCGTTCGATCTGCTGGATTGGGTGACTTCCAGTCTCTTTCTTCCCGTTAGCGGGATCTGCTTTGCTTTATTTTTCGGCTGGGTGTTGGGTCGGCCCGCCGTCCGACAGCTACTAGGCGAACGCTTGGGTCAATCGGCCGTCGGCGCAATTTTCCTCTGGACCGTTCGCGTGCTGGTGCCGGGTGCCATCTGCATCGTGTGGGTTAGGGGACTGCTACCCTAGAGCTACTCCAAAACAGCTGATTCAACCCCTATTTCCGTGCGCCGCAGAGTGCTTGCACCACACGCTCCATCCGCATCCCTCGCGATCCCTTAACGAGAAGAGCATCATCCGGCCGGACCAAACTGGCAGCCGCGCCCGCTAGGGTTTTACTATCCTCAAAGTGTCGACAATAACCGGACGGCATCCCTTCGTCCCGGGCACCTCGAATGTATTCACGGGCGTGCCGCCCACACACGAAAAGCCCCGTCACCCCGTGCCGCGCGCAAGCTTTTCCCACGGCACGATGGAGTTTGGCGGCTTGATCGCCAAGTTCGCGCATCTCGCCAAGAAACGCCAGTCGGCGCGGCGCGGGCAACCGGACCAGCACGGCCAACGCGGCGGCAAATGATTCCGGACTGGCGTTGTAGGTGTCGTCTAGCAACAAGCCCCCCTGCCTCAGGCGCAACAGCCGCAACCGTCCCGCCACCGGACGAACGTTGCCCAAGCCCCGGCAAGCGTCGGTGAAATCCAATCCCAGCGCCGTCGCCACCGCGACCGCCGCCGCCGCGTTGCCCGCTTGGTGCTCGCCCAAAGCGGGGATCCACACACGCCTGTGTTCTTTTCCTCTGGCCAAGGTGATCCACTGTCCCACCGCAGCTTCGCAAGGGCTTTGACTGCGAACGATTCCAGAAGCTTGGAGAGCTGTGTCCACCTCTTTGTCATTCCCGCGAAGGCGGGAATCCAGAGTAGAACACCCGCTGCGCTGACCTCGTTCTAAGCCCTCTAACTGCTGCGAAACGTGAACAACACGGACATGGGCTTGTGGGTGCCAACCAAACGTGAGCCTTGATCGAGTCGGGGCTTGGCGTAGGACACGCACGCACCACCCGTTGTCACGGTTGGTGATCGCTGTCCCGTCACTGTTTAGCGCGGCGAATAACTCCGCCTTGGCCTTGGCTACGCCTGCCACGCCGCCCAAAAATCCCTGGTGTGATAGGCCGATGTGGGTAATAAGGCCCACCCGCGGCCGCGCGATGTCGGCCAGGGTAGCAATCTCCCCCGCATGGTTCATCCCCATCTCGAACACCAGGGCGCGGTGCCGCGGACCGGCCTGCAACGCGCACAACGGCAACCCAATGTGATTGTTGCGAGTCCCTGCCGTGGCCAATACACGCTCCTGCCCCAAGCAAGCACAAAGAGCCGCGCGCACGAACTCTTTTGTGGTGGTTTTCCCCACCGAACCCGTGATGCCGATCCGCACCGCCGGCAATCGCCGCACATGGGCGCGCGCCAAATCGTGCAGCGCGAGCAGAGGATCGTCCACGAGCAACTTGACGCCCCGAACGCCCTCCAAGTCTCTTTCCCGCCCATGGCGGATGACGGCACCTTGCGCGCCCGAGCGCAGAGCCGCTTTGGCAAAGTCGTGCCCGTCAAACCGTTCACCCACAAGCGCGACAAACAGATCCGTGGGGCGGACGTCGCGCGAATCAATCCCGATGCTCAAATTCTCTGTCGGCGGTTGACCGACAATACGCAGGCCGCGCTCACGCAACGCATTGCGGATGAACGGAAATGGAAAAAGCGTTGGAGCCTGATCTTCCATGCCGCGCTGCGGGTTCCGTTGCATGCCTTGTCAAAAAAAGAGGCTAGTGCCAGGATTTGTCATCCCCGCTATCCGACCTATCCTCTGCATCCCGGTACTAATCCACTTCGAGGATATGGTGCAGCGACTCTTGCAACGCACACCGATCTCTTCCGGTCAACATTCCCAAGGGACACAGCAACATGGATTTACACACGGTCACAAGCAGGGGCTTGACCACGGAGGGCTTTAGCAAGCCCGCTCTCTCCCAATCGAGCACGTGTGTTTCGCCAAAATCGCCTCGGGGACGCAGTTGCGATGTCACCGCCATCGCCACCACATCCGACCGTGACCGGTTGTACGCGGCGCGACTCACGATAACAGCCGGTCGCTTCTTCGTCGTCTCCAGGTCGGTGAAGGGGAACGGTACCAGCACCACCTGCCCGAACTCATAGGTTGTCATAAACGCTGTCCTCGGGGTTTTGCCACACGCGTCGCAAAGCAGGCGACGAGGCGACCATGGGATTTAGCTCTTGTCGAGTGCCGATCCGGCCGCTGCGGGAACCATGCGCGCCGGACTCGCGGGTGGGCAACCACCACAACCCCGGAACCACCACGCTCAAACACGGGTAAGATGTCTTCAGCTTGCTTAATCGCATTAGAGCTGTCGGTTTTTTTTGCTCATACATCGTCATTTTTTCCTCCTAAGAAATTACATTATACAAACCTCCCCACCCTGTCAACACTTTTATGTCACAACTGATCATAAACGCCGTCTTCGGCATTTTCCCACGCCCGCCGAAACGAGGTTTCCGAAACAATCACGGGACTCATCTCTTCTCCGGACGACAGCAACCCTAAAATTGCCTCGCGCACCCACTCTTGGGGCGTCTTGCCCCCGCGCTTGGCCACACGCAGCAACAGTTTTTCCGCGAAGGTCGGCACTTCCACAACCATTTTCATCGCTTTCACCCCCTCCTGCCTATATTATACGCGATCTCCCCGCCGCGACGAAACCAATTGCAA
>JBCCEG010000153.1:0-4389 GCA_039030455.1 Myxococcota bacterium
AAGGGGGCGCAGCCCCTGTTCCCCCCTCTGGTGTCAGAGCCGCGCGGGGATCGAAAGGATTCCGTTCCCATATCCATGGTCGCGTTTGATCCTCCCACTTCGAGTGCGCCGGATCACGTTGCCGTGCGCGTTCTGGCAAGTCGCGTGGCGTTGCTGCTGCGACAACATCAAGAATGTGGCCAACCCGGCGGCCCCGTGACGCACATCCGTGTCCGGCCGCTGGGGCGCTTGCTGGTCACGTTACAGCAGGGAGTCGAGGTGGATGTGGGCGGAGCTGATTTCGACGCGGCATGGCGCCGAGTCAAGCATATGCTGTCTGGAGTGTCCGATATCAGTCGGCTCTACATTCCTGCCGTGAAAGATGCATCGCCGGAGACTGGGTGCGATCGTGTTATCATAAAGGAAGAGCACGGCGTGAAACGTACAGGGTTTTAGCCAGGGAAAGGGGAGGATGTCATGGCAACGCACATGGAAGAGCGCAAGCGGGTCGAGCGCAACAAGCGCTATTTGTTTATCGGCGTGGAGACGGCGGGCGTAGCCCTCACGGCGGCGGCAGCGCCCGTGGTGGGTGTGCCGCTCATAGCGGCCGGCGCCTATCTGGGGTGGGAATGGTTCCGGTTTCGCGCCCGGCACGGCATGCGTTTCTAACCCCTGCGGGGCTTTGTTTGCCAGAACGTTCTTAAGAGCGTGTTTAAAAACGTTGCGAGCGCGGGCCCGACAAGGCAAAAATCGTCGAAAAAGCGGAATTTACTGGTGTAAATGAGCATTTTGAGACGATTTTTAACGCAGGCGGGGCAAGCGTAGTAGTTTTTAAACACGCTCTAGGGTTGCACGCATACCCGCAGGTCACGCACCCGCGCAAAGGCGGGTAGGCCGCGCAGACGTTGCAAGATGGCGGGTTTGCGCAGGGCAACTTCGTGGGCCGCGCACGACGTTGCCACGGCCATCAAGACCACCTGGCCCGCGCGATCAACGAATCCAACGGGGCGGCACAGGCGCAGCAGTTCATCTCCCAGCGCTTGTTGCAGGGCTTGCGGGTGAAAGCCGGCGGCTTTTTCCAGCAGCTGGGGCAATGCCGTGCCGCTGTCGCGCGCAAGCACCTGGCGCAGGGTGGGGACGGTGTTCATGAGTCGATCATACGCCGATTACCGTGTAGAGACGCGACGGGTTGGGGAGATCCTTCGCCCGTCCTTCACACCTGTTCAGGACGGCCTCAGGATGACGGGATGGGTGGGAATGGCAAGGAAGGGAAAGTTATTTCTGTGTATTGGTGTCATTTGGCCGGCATCCCCCTGCGGGCGATATAAGTATTCTCCAACAGCATGGCGATGGTAAGCGGCCCCACGCCGCCGGGTACGGGCGTGATCGCGTGGACGACGGGCAGCACGGCATCCGTATCCACGTCGCCGCGCAGCTTGCCCGCCGCGTCGCGCCTGGTGCCCACGTCGATGACGGTGGCGCCTGGCTTGACATGTTCCCTGCCCAGCAAGTGGGGGCGGCCGGCGGCCGCGATGATCACATCCGCCTCGGCAGTCACGGCGGCCAAATCGGTCGTGCGGCTGTGGCACACGGTGACGGTGGCGTGTTCGCCTAGCAATAATCGCGCCATGGGTTGGCCGACGATGGCGCTGCGCCCGACGACGACGGCGCGCGCGCCCGCGAGTGGGACTCGGGCATGATGCAGTAAAAAGAGGCACGCGCGGGGAGTGCAGGGAATAAAGCGCGGCGTGCCCGCGTGCAGCAAGCCGACGTTGAGCGGATGAAATCCGTCCACGTCCTTGGCCGGATCCACGGCCCGCAGAACGGTTTGTGTGTTGATGTGGTCCGGCAGGGGCAGTTGCACCAAAATGCCGTCAACGGCGTCATCGGCGTTGAGCCGGTGGATGAGGCACAACAGTGTTTTTTGCGCCGTATCCGCGGGAAGCTGATGGTGTTGTGTGAACAAGCCCGCTTGTTTGGCGGCGCGTTGTTTAGCCCGCACGTACAGCGCGCTGGGGGGGTCGTCGCCCACCAGCACGGTGCACAGACACGGGGGGCGTGGGCCGTTTTGCGCGTCACGTTGCACGCGGGCCGCCAGCGATCGATTCAGCTCATGCGCGAGCGGCTTGCCGCGCAGCAGGGTGCCGTGTGTCGTCATGCTCTCTCTTTTTCATTGTCGTTCCCGCCCCTCTTGTCATCCTGACGAACGCAGCCCCTCCTTGTTTGTCATTCCTGCGAAAGGGGCCTTCCAAAAAGGTGTCGAGGTCGACGGGTGGCGAAAGTTTCTTTCTGTCATCCGGCACGAGCGGAGCGAGGAAGGATCTCCCCAAAGCCCCGATTGGTGGGGAGATCCTTCGCGTCGCTGCCGCGACACTCAGGATGACAAAAAGGGGCCGACGCCGGCGAAAAGCAACTCCAAAGACTTTTTGGAAGGCCCCTTTCGGAGATTTCCAAAAAGTAGAGACGCGATTAATCGCGTCTCTACGAGGGTGGAACAGGCCGAAATGGATTCCCGCCGGAGCCTGCCCCTGGCCCCGAACAGGGGCGGGAATGACAAAATGGGGGCTGTGGGAAGAACAAAAAGAAAGCTTGTTTTTGCAAATGGATATTAGAATCGGTGCCATGTCTTTTTTCACTCTTGCTTGGGCAAGTCGGCCAGTGCTCGCAAGATCCGTTGCTGTAATTGTCGATAGGGGGCACCGGAGCCGACAAAGCCGTTGATGAAGATGGTGAACGCCAGGGGATCCCCATGCGTCGTGACTAAATATCCCGCAAGGTTTCTCACACCGGTGAGGGTGCCCGTTTTGACTCGCGCGTGCCTCACGATTGAGTGTGGGTCCAAGCCTTTGGCCAAATGGTTACTATATGTAGCCAGCCGAGGCAGGGAGCCGATAAAGTCAGGGCGGAGGGCAAAATTGTTCCATGTGAAGCGTAGCACCGATGTCATTTGCCTGGGGCTCACTAAGCTGTAACGAGACAACCCCGAGCCGTCCGCTAGTAGCAGCGTGCGCGTGGATACGCCGGTGTGTTGCCGCATGAATTCCAGAACGGCTTGCTTTCCCGCGGCAAAACTCCCCGGCGCTTCGCGGACGTGTACGCCGATGATTTTGATGAGGCTCTCGGTGGCGTGATCGTCAGAAGTTCGCAACAGTTCCACCAACAGTTCCCGCAGCGAGGCAGAACGATGAGCTGTCAACTTTTTTGTACCCTGCGTGGGAACCTCTCCCCGGCGCACGCGACCCTTGACGGTAATCCCTAGGAGTTTTAGCTGCTCTTTGAGTACCGTCCCCGCGAATAAACTGGGTTGACCCACGGCAAATTTCAACGTACGCCCCGCGGAACCTAGCGGAACACTGCCCTGTAAATCGATGGTTTCTCCATATTGCAATCCCTGTTTGCCGTCTCGTTGCTGGGGCTGCTTGGGGTTGAGTACATTGATGGACAAACTGATGGATCGGTTGGGTTTTACGGTGGTCACGCGGTTTTTGACCTTGACGAATGTGGTGTTGTAAGACATCAAGACATGGGCCGGATCACCCACGCGATCGCCGGGAGTTAGGCGGACCAGCAAACGGTTGCTATCACAGCTAGCGGCTTCGATGGGGGCCGAATAGGCTAGGGGACGGTCGTCCCACATCCACCCCTTGCCCCATAGCACGTTGTCGAACAGGCTGTCGTCCACCACAATGTCGCCCCGGATCGTCCGGACACCCAACTGCTTGAGCCGATCGGCCAGGTCGGCCAGGTCGCCGTGGCCGAGCGTGGGATCGCCGCCTCCCACCAGGTAAAGCATGTTCAGCCGACCGCGACGGGGGCGTTTGGCATCGGTGAGCAGCTTGGTGACAAAACGATGACTAGGCCCCAGATAATGCAGCGCCGCTGCCGCCGTGATCACCTTGAGCGTGCTCGCGGGGGTAAAAAGTCGCGCGGCGTTGCGGCTGTAGACCGGCTTGCCGCTTGGCAGCGACATCACGTGAATTCCCACGTGTGCGTGAGGGTCGGTCTCTTCAACCAGCTTATCGATATGTTGACGGAGGAGTTTGAGCGAGGTTACTTGGGAGGACGTTTGGCGTGGCGGCACGGAGGTGCAACCAACCGCCAAGGTTAACGACAAAAGGATCAAGCGAGCAAGCGCGGAGCGTGAGCGGGGAATCGTCATGTTTTATCGTCGCGACTGGCTCTTGCCGTTATCCCTCAGCCATGCCAAGGCCCCATCGACAGTGGTGAATGCGCCGTCTAGTTGGGCTTCGTAGGCTTGTTGTAATAGTTTACCCAATTCCGGCCCGGGTTTGTGCCCCAGCTTGAGCAGGTGACGACCCTGCAGCAGGGGGTCGGGGGGCCGCAGATCCACGTCCAACCGCCGCGCTTGCTCCCTCAGCCAGGCGCAGCTAGGGTCACGGCCGTTTTGCG
>JBCCEG010000154.1:0-4385 GCA_039030455.1 Myxococcota bacterium
CGGTGGACAGGAGCAGGCCGATGCCTTTATGATGGAAGTGGATCAAGCGCTCACGCGGGCTGAGTTGAAGGGAGCGATCATGAGCTTCAGTGAAGTATTTCGGCACGAGGGCAGGCAGCTGGGTTTGAAAGAGGGCCTGGAAAGAGGCCTGGACAGAGGCTTGGAGAGGGGTCTGCGACAAGGCAAGTTGGAAGGCAAGTTGGAAGGCAAGCTTGAAGGCAAGCTAGAGACGGCGCGCAATCTTCTTGTGGCCGGTGTGGATCCCAAGGTGATCGCCAAGGCGACGGGTTTGCCCCGCCAAAAGCTGGCCGCGTTACGCAAGAAATAGATCGCGTTTTTTGGACAGGGGCCGCGCTCACGTGGGCGGAGGAGGGTCGGAGTCTATCAACGTTGGTCGTTTAGCTCTCGCAGCCGTTCGATGCCCCGATCCGACAGTCGCGCGGCGGCGGCATCCACCAAAAAGCGGCATCGCTCGCGGCATCGCAACCACACCGCCTGCGCGGGCAGCGCGGCGGGGCGATGTGGCCCCTGCAACACGCGCTGTAGTGGTCGAGCCTTGTTGGCCCCGCTCACCAAAAAGACCACGGCACGCGCCTGTGCCAAGGCCCAGGGCATCAGCGTAATGCGACGGACACCGTTGTAAGCCCGCGCCGGCGCGGCCACCCACGTTGCATTTTGGGGGTTGTCGGGCCAGGGCTGTTGCAGCAAGGAGTCGCCAGGGAACAGCGACGCCGTGTGACCGTCATCACCCAACCCCAGATACACCAAATCAAACACGGGAGCGGGCAAACCCAATTTTCCCTTAAAGATCAGGCGCAATGTCTCTTCGTAACGCGCCGCCGCTCGGCGTGGCTGATCCAGACGCGTGGGGATGGGGTACACGTGAGCCGGTGGAATAGGCACGTGGCGCAGCAAATGGTGCACAGCCATATGATAATTGCTGCGGGGATCGTCGTGAAGAACATGACGCTCGTCGCCCCAACAGACAAGCACCCGGTGCCACGGCACGGCATGAATAAACGGCGGACGGGCTAGCATGTCAAACAACCACGCGGGTGTGCTACCGCCAGACAGGCAGACGATAAACCAATCGCGCTCACGCAGAGCCTCGCTACAGCACCGCGCAAAATCGCGCGCGGCCATCCGCGCCAGCGTCGCGGTATCCGGGGCGACCCGGACAGGGAGATCAGCCTGCTGTCTGTGATCCTGGTTCATGTTTCTATCCTCCTTACCTTTAATATAACCACGCCCATTTGCTTGCCACTAGAACAGCCTTGGGCTCCCCCTGTCATCCGGCCGCGCGTAGCGACTCTTTTTGTCATTCCCGCGAAGGCGGGAGTCCCCGCGTGTCGCAACCCTCTCTTTGTCACTCCCGCGACTAGGGCCCCTGGAAAGTATCGAGCGAGGCGAGAACTTTCCAGGGAAGGCGAGGGCCCTTCGCGTCGCTTCGCTGCCACTCAGGATGACAACGTGGTGGGAATGACGGGGCGAGGGTACGGGAAAACCGAGCGCCACAAAATGCTACTCTAACACGTCTTCCACCGGATGTTGCCGCTTGTAGTCGTCAAAACAGGACCGATTTAAAGTCGCGGGGTTTCGTTGAGTAGAAGCTGTCTTTGTGGGAGTGGTTTTTGGGCTATAACCGAAAGTTGTGTATGGCTGAACTTTGGACACATGTCCTCAAGGCAAAGAAGGATGCCGCGCTAGCGGCTTTGGTGTGCGGTCGCTTGAGACCGCTTTGACCGCCGCGGCGAAAAGCAGCATTTCCGGCAGCGCTTCCGCGGGTCGGGAACAAAAGGGAATCCGCAGCCCCAACTCCTATCACCGCCATTACAGCGGTGCATTCGCTTTTTCCAACCTCCTCTACCCGCTTTGATTTCCCAAGACGGGCTTACCCTGTTCCGCGCATATGCCAAGAATGGGTTAGGTCGCTCCCGTATGCCGGAGGTGCTACATCCGTGCTAGGGGATATTTCCGCCCCTAGACCTGACCTCTTGCCTTTTGGCACCAGCTTGTCAGCTTCTTTAGCTGGATGACACTGACGACAAGGCAGAGCTTCATCTTACAATTGACCTTACCATCCCATCTAGCCGCCTCTCCGCATGAAGCTCGCGGACTTCGGTTTGCCCTTACGGGTTTCCCTTAGGCTTTCGCCAGGCGTACATTGTCCCAAGAGCTTCGCACGCAGCCGTTACCAGCTGCGCACGTCTTGGTAGATGTTGGTGACGGAACACCAAGTCACATCGCCTCCCTCGTGTGACAGACATATGTGCGACTTTCAGGTCGCACGGAACAAGGTGTCGTGCCGCGTCCGCTTTTTGGCCATGACCCCGCCATGCTAACCCCTTGGCGCATCCTCCGCCAAAAAACGGCTACTTGTTTGGAAATTGCCCTAAACTCCGGACACAAACGCGGTGGAGACCCCATGCTTGCGCCAGCCGCGCGCCAAAGCGCTGCGCGCGCTCGTTCGCGGGCTTTGGAAAAGATGTGGGTAATAGCAAGGCCTGCGCGGGGGTTTGCCGCCAAAGACCTCGACGAGGGCGAAACGTCACGGGCGGCGTGGGAACACGGCAAACAAAGCCGCTTGCGGCCCACGCAGTGGGGAATAAAGCATGCGGCTCTCGCGTTTTTCATGCGGTAACACACGCGCCGATGTGGGTTGGATGTGGGTGGTTAAGGGAGAAACGCGATGAAAAAAATACAACCGGCACTTTTCAGCCTCGCACTGCTTGCAACGATCGGTTGCGACGACAACGGTGGTCATTCCGCCCACATCGCCAATCTTCACCAGCAGACGGATTGCGCCGGAACCTACACCACCGCGGCACTCTCCACCAGCAAACCGGTGATCACTTTAGGGCGCGGCGGGGAATTCCAAGCACGCCTGTCGGGCAAACCACCAAAAAATGAATCCGTCCGATTTGCGTGGAAAGTCTGCCCCGGCGGCAGTGTGTCTCTGAACACGAAAATTAGAGACTCCAACGGTGATGAAATTCGTCTTCGTCCCTCCGGCCCCATCCTACTCATCCGTCGGCGGAAAGGCACGGGCGATGTGCACCCAGCCGCCACCTTCGAGATTATTCCCAAAAGTCCGCAACACGGGGAAGCGAACAGCGTTTGGATGGTTAAGGGCGGCATTATCGGGCCGTTGCCGATAGCAAAGAAAGGATCAAGCTATGTCGTTGTTCTCCCCCACCAGAATTCGGCAGTGGCGCAACAACAACAAACAACAACACCTCGCGCCACAGCCGCGCCAGTCACCGGCACCATAATTAACCGAGCTACGGAGAACCCTGACCCCGACCTCGGCATCGACCTCGACACCGACCTCAATCTTGATTTCGGCTCTACCACCGGCACAAGCTCCACCGACAACACAAGCTCCGCGGACACAACCGGAAACACGCAAGGATCGTCCGGGGATAAAGGCATCTTTAGCAAGCTAAAGGGTTACGCCAGTCAACTGGGTAACGGACTTTCCAATGCTCTCGGCGGGGTTGGCAATCTCGTCAATAAAGTCGCGGGAAAGTTCACGGATGACCCGGACACCCTCAATTTCATAACGGAAAGAGTCGTGCCGGCGGCAATCAACATAGGTCTCGGGGCTACCTTTATCGAAAGCGGCAACACCATGGCCGGCGCCGCTTCTCTCACGCAAGGCATAGGCACCCTGCTTCATAATCAAAAAGGGGTTGATAAGGCGGTTAATACAGCCGGCAAAGCCGTGGACAGCGTCTGCAAACAGGTAGGTTTGGCGCTGGACAAAGCAACTCCGGAAATCGCCAAGCAGGTTTGCCGCGACCGCGGTATCGTTCTAGCAGTTAGACAAGATCCGGAATCCACGGTCGTTCAGCAACAAGTTCTCACTCTCTGCGAGAAATTGTTCGCAAAAATGAAAGAAAAAGACAAAAGCGGCATGTTCGCGGGCATCGCCGACAACATGTGCACATCTTATAGCCAATCCGTTGACCAAAGCTGCAAGAAAATGATTCTCAAATCCACCGACGAACAACTGTCCGAATACAATCCGGAAGATCCTTTTCTCGGCGGCTCGCAGCCAAGCTTTTCCGAGAAGTGCCCGCCTGCTTCGAGCTTCACGAACGTGATCACCGGCGGGACTGAATAATTATGAATCCGACATTCCGCGCATGAGTGAAAAAGTTTTGGAATAAAATTTTTTTTGGATCCATGATACCGTCACTCTTTATCTCTCTCCCGAATTCTTGCGAAACAGACCCGTCCAACGTCTCATCGCCCCGGGCCCGCAAGCCCAGACCTTCAACGATGACGCTCTGGGCAGAACCCTGGACGCCCTGCACAAGCACGGCGTCTCCCAGCTGTACATCGCCATCGCGGCACACGCCGTCAAGATTCTGGGCTTGCCC
>JBCCEG010000155.1:0-4363 GCA_039030455.1 Myxococcota bacterium
CGCCGATGCGCATGCGCCGCGCGGGAAGGTGTTCCACGCCGGTGGGAACGCCCGTGAGCGGATTGCGTGGGATCTCCCAGTAGGCGTTGCCGGTGAGCTCGTAATCGCGCCGCGTCAATCGGCGCAGCTGAATGGTGGGGAGCTTGGGATGCAGATGCTTGAAGAACCATGTCACGCGCAAGCGTTCTTCCTCCATCCGTTTTTCGCGGCGCTTGTCGTCCTTGAGACGTTCGAACAAGGTGGCATCCACACCGGGAACAAATTCGGCGCCAAAGGATTCCACATTGACCTCCATGGCGTCGATGCAGGCACCGAGGATACTGCTTTGTTCGGCTAGACGACATAAACGGTCTGGGTCATAGGGGGGACGCAAGAGCCTGCCAAAGGCGCCGCTTTCAGCCACCGTGACGGGCGAAAAAGAAAAGGTTTGTTGCGAGAGAGGGGCATGAAAATCCCGCGCGGCTCCCTTCAACACATAAGCCCTGGTGGTCTTGCGGCCTGGATTCACGGCCTCTCCTCGTTTTTATCCAGGATTCGCGGCCTCTCGCCGCCCGTATTCTCTAGTTTGGTCATGACTATTCTTCAGATGCGCGCATAACGGTCACGCGAACACCCGCGCCTCCGTGTCCTCTTGTTCATCATCCTGGTACAGCAGCGGTTCGGCGACGCGATGAGCGATCTCGTGAGCGTCGATCAAATCATCATGGGGAGCGTCTGGGAAGAGCAACAGCTCTTCGGTCAAGGCGTCGCAACTGTTGTCGCTGGGAAAAAATTCGCGATGACTTTCCCAACGGGCGGCGTAAACGGTCATGCGGGAGCGCTTGTCCAACCGTTGCGGCACGCATACCAGGGGCAGGGTAGGGGCCAACTCAAACAACCGTTGCGGCAAGACGCGTTGGTAGGCAACGGCCTCGATGCCGATTCGGGCCACGTTGGGGTATTGCATCTTGGCGGCGGTTGGTTGATCCTCGAACAGGGCACGGACGCCCTCCTGTATAGGTAATGACATTGCGTCCGTGCCCAGCAATCGCGCGATTTGGCGGGGCGTGTGGCCGCTTTTGTACAGGATCACGATCATCTGTTGTTGGAACGTGTAACGCCCTCGGACCACGTCCAAGGTGTAGGCGTTGCCTTGATCGTCGTAGCCCTTGGTCACCAGGGCGAAGTAGTCATGCCGATCGCCTTGTCCGACCGCCACATCCACGCCTTGCACGATGGTCAACTCTCCCACGTCCACGTCGGCGCGGTGGTAATGGCGCACGTCCGCTTGGCGGAACACCTTGCCGTGCATCAATTCACAATCGTTTTGGTATTGGGCGTTGAAGCGGATGAGACCCATCCGCTCGCGCTTGCGTTTGAGCCACCGCGCGGGAAACTTGTCGGGCCACAGCGACGCGCCGTCTGGTTGCAACGCTTGTAGGCGAAGGGACAGAGTCCCTTTGCTTGCTTGCCACCGCGTGCCCTCGCCGGCTTCATCGTCTTGTGCTGGTGAAAGCGAAGGGGCGGGATCGCCGGTTGCGTTTTGATCGCCTGGCTTCCCGTCTGCTTTGTCATTTCCGTGAAAACGGGAATCCAGACCAGGGGGCGGATGTTGATGATGGGTCGAGGGAAGCGAGTGGACGTTTTGGTCTGGGTCCCCGCTTTCGCGGGGACGACAAGAAGACGCCACGCTCGTATCGCCGAAAGGTTTAGCAAACAAAGTCACACAGTGACCGTAGAAGTCGTCGGGGTGATAGCGGGTGCCGGTGACGAGACGGCAGCCGTGGGGCTCCAACGTGGGGTCCAGGCTCATATGAACCCAATCCTTGAGCTTGTCGCGCTGCCCCTTGGTGCGGGCGTTGTCTTCGTTGACCAGGTCGTCAATGAGATGCACATCGAAATGCAACCCCACCACGGCCCCCGACCACCCCCGCGCGGTGAGCGTTGCCTCCTTGCTCTTGCGCGCGCGACCGCGCAGCGAGATCTCGTTTCGGCGCCAACAGCTTTCATCCGCCAGGTCGCCAAACAGCGCCAGGAGCTGGGAGTTGGTTCGCAGATGATTCTTGATCTCGCGCACGAAGCTTTCCGCCTTGCCCGCCGTGCTGGAGGCGATGAGAATGCGGATATCGCGGTCGCGCAGCATCAACCACAGGGCGAAGCACACGGTGGCCAGGCTGGACTTGCCAAAGCCGCGAGGGGCCAACAACAGCCCCTCGGCGCGATGGGTGTACAGGTGTTTGCAAAAGGCGAGGATGCGCCGATGAAACGGTTGCAACGACAGACCCAACATCTTGGCCAGCACGTCCATGTCTCCTCGCAAGATGGCGACCTTGAGTTTGGCGACGGCCTTGTCGGCTTCTTGTTGTCGCGCTGCTTCGTTCATCTCGGGTTGCTATCCGTTACTCCGATAGCCCTGGGAGAAAAGCAACGCCGCGCGGCGGTCTCCGCGGGTTCTAAGTCTTCGTGGGCAACAGGCGTAAATGCTTCGCGGCGTGCTGCTTTTCGCTCTTTGATTCCAACGACCGGATCAGGCGCAGTAGTTCCTCGGGGTCGTTGATCTCTCGGATGTCCATCCTCTTTTCCTCGGACCCGTCGCGGGGTTCGGTGGAAGAGGAACGGGTTCCCCACACGTCCGCGAATCGCTTGCTCAACACGGCCGCGGCCGCGCGGGCCTCGACTCGGTTTTTCCCGCTTTCCATTCCCGCCAACAGGCGCCGCTCGAAAAAGAGCAACGCGGCCGCCTCGCCCTCTTCGAACGCGCGGGCGAAGGAGGCGTGCCGTTTCAGCCACCGCTCCACGGTCGCCCGGCTCACCGCCTTTTTCCCATCCTTCTTCAACGCGGCGAAGCTTTCCACCGAGTGCCCCAAGCTCATGTGCTCACGCAAGAGAGGGGCGTACGCGGCGCGGTATCTCTCGTCGGTCACGTTTCCCTCCCGCCCACGAAGCGGACGCGGCATCGACGGCGCCGCAGCGCGCCCGCGGCTTTTACGACACACCGCACGGCCGCGGCCGTGGCGCCGCAAGACCCCAGAATCCGTCCGCGATCGTCGGGGGCCGCGGTGTCCATGTCCACATACAACATGGTCCTCTCGGGGCCGACGTACGCGGTCGCGTTCAGTCGGGTCGGGTGTCGCACCAGACCGCGCAGGATGTGGATCAAGTAGTCCTTGGGAGAAAAATCGTCCTCGTCGGGGGCGACCGGGACAGGAGTATGGATCGGGACGGGCGGCGGCATTCCCCGGCGGAGCTCTTCGTCGGACAGGCTCCAATCGTCGTTGACATACCGCAGACAGCCCCATCGGCGCCGCACGGCGCACGCGGACCGCAACAGGCGACGCACCGCCGCCGCCGTCTCGCCCTCCCGACCCACCAAGCGCGCGCGGTCGGCCTCCTCGAACATCCGCAGGTCCACTCGGACCTTGCGGCACAGGAAGGAGTAGTCCACGTCCACGCTCAGGCCCACCCGTTCGGGACACCGCACCAAGCCGCGCAGGATCCACTCCGCGTACTTCCTCGGATCGTCTTCTCGGCCTGCGACATGCTCGGGGAGCTCGTTGCGATTGATGACGGATGATGAATCATGATTCTCTCTCTCCATGACTTTTAGGCTGTCATGATTCATCATTTCATTCATAATCCCTCGTAGGGGTCCAGGAAGCCGCGCAAGCGCAAAGGGCCTCGTTGAGCGTTAAGATTGCGCTGTTTCTCGGCCACTCCCCTGACAAACCCCTCCGTCCCGGGAACGGTGGTATTGCCTTCCACGGTGGTGAACGTGTCCGCGCGGGGCGAAGCCTCGATCACGATGCCCGTGTGCCCGGCCAAGACGGGCTCGCCGTCGCGATAGCGCTGCCACACCGCGATCAAGCCCGGTTCGGGAGTTTGGCGGCGGTGGGGCTTGGGCGTGCGGTCCCACGCGGTCATGACGTGCTCGGTGGGAAAAAGCTTGTGACGGACGCGCGTGCAGTGCCCGACAAGCCGGTCGTAGAGCCGGTCCGTTTGCTTGAGACAGTACTGCGCGAAGGCCATGCACCAGGCCACGTGGTCTACCTTGTCGTTCCAGGCTTGGAACAGCTCGACGATCTGGCCGCGACGCAAGCCTTGTTCGCGCACGCCGACCCAGCGCTCGGCCTCGGCCACCAGCAGGCGGCGTTTGCAGGCGGCCCCCGCGGGGAGGGGAGGGTCAAGGCGGCAATCGTCCGAGCTCACGCGGCGTGTCTCTCCTGGTTTCGTCGGCTGGTGGGGCGGGAGAAGGACAAGGACGGGGAGACAAACCAAACATGCCGCCGGTCCCGTTCTCCCTATCGTGGCATGAAAACTCGTCTTGTCAAGGCGTTTGACCATGATCGATTGCCAAGAGGATCAAGCGCTTGAACCCTGATCGAAA
>JBCCEG010000156.1:0-4359 GCA_039030455.1 Myxococcota bacterium
CTTATTAATAAATTTTTGGTATACCAGATTGCAAGCAAATAAAGCAGCCATAAAAGCATTTCAATGAAATTATCTGCTGTGACTAGCACTAGCATAAAAAATGTAAAAATAGATAAATAACACATAAAACGCGGAATATGTGGATCTTTTTGCATAATAGGGATAGGCCAGTTCGACAAAAGTGTACACTCATTAGTGTCTTGTGCTGTGCAGCTCCCTTCGGTCTTTTGGTTTGGAGCGACGGTCTCCACTCGCCCCTCCGACCCCACGACCCGTGCTTTTGCTTGCGCACCTTCGGTGCGCAAGCTAAAGCACCGGAGGGAGCGAGTAGTCGCGCAAGCGCTGGCGAGGAAACAAGCACAGCACCTAGCACTCCTTGCGGCGACTGGCACGTGGGCCGGGTCGCTTAAGACCCAAGTTCACAATCGTACATTTGCTAAACATGCCCCCCCGCTGAACCGTACATGACAATTACTTATCATACGGCTCCTATGATTTGGTTAGACAGTTGTGCGGATTCGGCGCCCGGTACGAGGGACCCACAATGCGCAGCACTTGTATTCTTAGGTTTCGGTACTCGTGGGCAGCGAAGCGGCGAAGCCGCAAGCTGCAATCGCGGATTCGCCGCCTTCCGGTTTTGCACTCGCGACCCTCGTGCCCTTCGGGGAAGACGCTCGCGCGAAGAGGTCAAACCGGAAAGGTAAAACCGCCCTTGGCGCGAAGCGCGCTCCAAATCAAACCATCAAACCCATTTTAGCCACTTTTCAGTAATACTGTTCTCCTGGAACTCAAGCCGCGCAAGCAAAAAAGATTCGCGCCGACTCTTGTGGGTGAGTTTGCACGGGTCCGTTATAAGGTGTCCTTT
Source organism: Myxococcota bacterium (assembly GCA_039030455.1). Classification (GTDB taxonomy): domain Bacteria; phylum Myxococcota; class UBA727; order UBA727; family JABDBI01; genus JBCCEG01. The sequence goes on from JBCCEG010000156.1 coordinate 866, forward strand.
TTGGCGCACCAGTCTGACGGCAATTTGCTGCGCCCGATGCCTTGCGCGACTGCACAAAGTCTCGCCCAAGATGCAAGCACTGCCCCTGATTTGTAGTCAGCTGGCAGCCTCTAGCACTATAACGCGGGTCCTTAAAAGACTTAAACCTACATTTCTTACGGGTCCTACGTAAACGAGCCTTATGGGCACTCTTGAACCCAGTCAGTAAAATACTCCATCATTTTAAAATTCATAGCACCAACCACAGCCGTGCAGCCTGGAATAGGCTCACACGTGGCTTATGCGCAAGGAGGTATACGAACTGATAGGGCAGACCATGTTTCATATCGAGACAATACAATGACTTGGGTTCATCCTTAACCCCGGCGGGATAAACGACTACGCTATTCACAACAACACAGTCAAACCACGTTTGGGTAAAGCGGTTTTACCTTTCCGGTTTACGGGCAGGTAAAGCCGCACCCCTAAGGCGCCAAGCCCCTTGCGCGCATAAGGCTTAAAGCGGCTGGCGACGCCCCGGGATGTTTGTTGGCCACCCGAGTGTGTGAGCGCAGCAAACACAATCTTTAGAAAACCCGAGCTCGGGCCGGGAGCTTCCATCGGTCGCCGTGCGCTTGCTCTTCCACCATTCTTACGCCTTCGCCGACACTTATCCTACTGTGCCTTCGGCACCGAGTACAAGCAGGGCAAGAGCGCGCAAAACCTTATAGATCTGTGCCTTCGGCACCGAATGAATAACGAGGCTTCCAAGGATGTATGCCTAAGCTAACCTCAATCACATACACTCTCACGTCTGACGTGTTTCGGTTCGCTACGCGAACTGCGCCCCTTGGCGAGAGGCGAGGTCTCCTCGCGCCTTGCTGGGTTTCCGAGCGACCGAAGGGAGCGAGGAAACAGCGTAGCACTCGCGCTCAGCTCATGAATATTGTCTGTTCAACCAACAAACTTGCGGCTTTGCCACCAGGCGTTTGACTTGATAGTGAATCCGCTAGCCAAGCCAAAACGCCGCCAGAGTAGCGAGCAACATTGCGCGCCCGGCGTAGCCGGGCGACTTCCGGTTTTCTCTTTCCGGTTTGACTTCTCCCGCCCGAGTGCTGCGCGGTGCCTCGCCGGCGTGGCCGGCGAGTAGGGGCGAGTGCAGTCCACAAAGTGGACGCCGTAGCGGCCCCGAAGGGCGCTAGCATTGCTAGAGCCCTCCGGGGACGCGCTCACGCCCTCGCCCCTCACTACGTTCAGGGCGAGTGGTCGTCCCGAAGGGAAGCGCAGCGGGGTTCAAGGAAGCGCAAGCGCAGGTCTCCCCTCTGCTCGCCAAAGGCGAGGCAGAGCGGAGGCACACTGCAAGGCGCGATTGGCGTGCTACGCACCGCGCCCGTACGCCTTCTTTGGTTCTTTGGTTCTTTGGTTGCTCGCCCTTACGAACGTAGTGAGGGGCGAGGAACGAACGAACGAGAACGGCCGGCGAAGCCTGCCCCAACACTCGATACTCGGTGTCGGACGCCGTCCCCGCCCCGCCCCCGCCCCGACCCCGCCGGGGGGATAAAGACCCCGCCCCCGGCCCCCGAAGGGGGAGGGGAGTCGCGCAAGCGCTGGAGGGGAGGGCAGGAAGAGTGCAGTCCACTTTGTGGACGCCAAGCGCTGGAGGGGAGGGGAGGCGAGACCCGAGGGGAGACATACATAGCTATTCGCAGCGCTCGCAGATTATGCGCTGGTAGTGCGCTTGCTCTTTGGGCTCCTGGCGAGCGAGTTTCTCGGCGCCCTTCGGGCGCGGTAGTGGCTGTACCCCGTGCACCGCGCGGGGAAGTGGACAATTACGAGCGGTTTTTACATTTTGGCGAGATGACACGACCCGGCTTCGCCGGGAGTTTACGATGGCACTTATTAGCGACACTTTTTGATTTTGACTCATTTTCGGTGCACGCACACGCGTGCGAGAGCGCCTTTTGCACTTTACACACTTGCGCGCGGTAAAGCAAACCTGCACTTGCGCTCTTCGCCGCCCACCTGTTTACGTCCTTCGGACGTAAACAATGTAATTTTCGCTCTCAGGATGGCAGGATTCGAACCTGCGGCCTTTTGCTCCCAAAGCAAACACACTACCAAGCTGTGCTACACCCTGCTGATGGGCTTGCCAATAAATAAACATAAACGAGTCTGCTGCGCTACGCGCATTCGGTGCCTCGCATTGTTCGCGACCCCCCGTTTCGGGAACGTGCGCGGAGCACTACGGGTGCGGCGAAGCCGCGCAATCGGCGGCAAGGTGTTCGCGTTTACGCACTGTAGGTCGCCTCACCTTGTTTAGACTGTTATTGGTTTCACCACTAACAATTATAGGCGCCGAACGTAGTGAGGACACTTTTTCACGGTAATAGCGTTGCGCGAAAACAGTTGAGCGCAACTTGTGATTGCGCTAACGCACCAGCCCATAAACGCCAAGCATCGTCACCATCTCGTGAGATTCGGCTGTGTTTAACTAGCAATAGTTATAAAGAGGAAACCCACAAACTGTACAAACAAAAGACGAGTATCTATAAGTGTATGGAACATGTCATAGTAGGCGAACCAGCGCCGACCTCGATGTTGCGAGGTTGGGGCCGCCTCACCGCTAATTCAGAACCGCACGTGAAACTTTCGCCTCATACGGCTCCCCGCGAATATTCAACGCGGGCTTGAATATCTAGCCCGAACCGCCGTCGTCCCCGAAGGGGAAGAGTGCTGCGGTTGGCCGTTGCCTTTCTTACGGGCCACGCGTATTTGTGCGACTCTGCGTACTGGTGCGCAACAGGCTACGCCGGCCCCGCCCTGCTCTGCTCGCGCCTGCAAGGCGGTCCACTTCTCCCCTTCGGGAACGCGCTTGGGCGATAACCCAGTATTCAATAAGTTTATCGATGCGCAAAATATCGCGAGAGATACGTAAGCATATCTTGCCAATTACCGGCGAGCTTTTGCGGATTACCCCTTCCTACACCCAAAGCATCTCTGGCCGGCATTGGCGGCAGTCGGCGGCTCGTGCCAAGGTATCACTGTGAAGCTGCCGTACCTGATTGTTGGGTTTGGAGCGACGGTCTCCACTCGCCAGCGCTTGCGCGACTCCCCGCCGCTTCGGGTCCTCCGGTCTATGACCGGAGTACCGCGAGTGCGCTTCGCTGCACTCCCCTGCGACCCCCGTACGACCTGTACTCCTGTCACCAAAGGGCAACAGTACCGGAGGGGTCTCGCGCAAGCACGGGTCTCCACTCGCGCCGACGGAGGAGGGCGCCGGCGAAGCCGGCGCTGCCCCGCCCTCCGGTCCGCTCCGCTCACTCCCCTCACTCCACTCCCCCCTCACTCGCTGCGCTCGTTCTCCCCAACCACTCTCCGGCGTCGCCTGAGAGCGGAGGGGCGGGGAGTGGAGTGAGGGGAGTGGAGGGGACGCGGAGTGGTATTGCGCCTCACTTCTCCCCTCCCCTGCTCGCCGGCGTAGCCGGCGCCAGCAAAGCTGGCGCCCTCCCCTCGCC
>JBCCEG010000157.1:0-4328 GCA_039030455.1 Myxococcota bacterium
GAAAAGCTGACGCCCCAAACGGTGTCGGTATGCCCCTTGAAGACTTGGAGTTGGGCGCCGCTTTGCATATCCCACACGCGCACCGTGTTGTCGGAACTGCCCGACGCGACCCGCGTGCCGTCGCCCGAAAAGCCGACGCTATTTACAGAGTCTGTATGCCCCTTGAAGAAGGCCTGTTCGCCAAAGCGCGTCCCCAGCAGAACCGCTTGACCAAGGCGGGCTTGGCTCAACGAAGCGTGGCCCAGCCACGCCCCCGCCAGGTTTGCCCCGCGCAGATCGGTGCCGTCCATCACCGCCCCGTCCAACACAGCCCCAGGTGCGTTGATCCCGCGTAGATCCATGCCGCTGAACGACACTCCGGCCGCGTTCAAAATCGTGAGGGCGTTGGCCGCCGCCACGGCCGCCTGCTTGCCGTCAGTGGACTTGGATTGTTCAATCCAATCGAACAGCTCTTGCTTGAACTCGGGTTCTTGCCTCGCCCGTTCAGCCAGCAGCAGCAACGCGGCCGGTTCGTCGGTGAGCAGGCGTTCCGCTAGTCCGTCTCCCGTAACATGGCGCAGCACTTGGGGTTGGGCCAGTCGAGCGCGCCAAGGGGGCGACATTTGCTTGATCACATGACAGTAGCGCCCCTCGTCGGTCCATTGGAGAGAGGTGTCTTCTTCGTCTTTGTCAAACACATAGTCGCGAATGATTTGCCGCAGGCCGGGGGTGTGGAAGACCTCGCGCCACCACTCCCACGCCTCGGTCCAGCCCAACTCCCTGCTTTTTTGCTCGGTGAACTCACAGAGAAATTGGCGAATTTCCCCGTCGGTCAGGGTGCTTTTGGGGGCGTTTTGGGCGGCGGGGGCTTGTTGATTTTCTTCGATCCGTCTGCGTTTTCGTCGCGGGACTTCGGCATCGGACGTTGAGGAGTCGTACTTGCGCTTCCTATTTCCTTGTCTCGCTTCCTCGTTCAAATGGACCCCACTGCCGCTCGCGGCCGTTTCTTTTTCTTCTTCTACCTCCATCGCCCTAGCCGGCAATGCCAGTAGCAGCGCCACAAAACCCCACGCCAACCTTCCGCTTTTTCTCGTCACCATGTCCCTTGCTCCCTTGGTGTCGTGGTCGCCCGAAAAGCCCAAGGTCTCTGTGACCTCGTTTTATCCAAGCGAAGTTATTGCAACCACTATGTTATCAAGACCGCCAACTTGTCAACGGGTTTGGCGTGAAAAAATTCCGGCGCCGCTCCATTGACTCCGCGCGTTGAATCAACACCGGCAATTGATCCAAGCTATCCAAACCCGGCATTTCGCCGTCTGGGAAAGAAGGCGAAATACGCAGGTAGTTTTTCCCCAACATCTGGCCACATTGACGATGCACAGAGGACGTCGATCCGTCCAAAGTAATATACATCATTGATTTTCTCCATTGTGCTTTCCCCCATTTGAGGTTCTTGCCTGGAATGCGAGTTCGCGACCAACCGGTGCCAACGGAAAAAAGAGTGATGTCGCCAAGCGGCGGCGGGTTTGTCAACACGCCTTTCTCCTGCGTCTGCGAGCCCTACGGCTCCCATTATCTAAATCAAAAGCAGGAATGAGTACGTGTTTTTTCAAATCAGCTAGCTTGTTGTTGCCTAACTCTTTTCGCAATAAATCGAGCAAAGGGGTATTGCGATAGCGCGGACCGATTGTCCCCCCCAAGCCGTATAAACTCTGCAACCAGTCACGAGTAAAAACAGTGGAAGAACTCTCCTCAACCAAACGACGAATGCGATCAACAGCCACACCATTTGCCAGCAGCAACGCGATGATCCCACCACTGGAAACTCCCGCGATGAGATCCACTTTTCCCAACCAACCGGGCAACGCTCGCTCAAGCCGCTGCAAAATCATGATGGTTAGAAGACCACGGATACCACCACCGTCCAATGACAAAACCCGATATCCGGCCATCGATCAGCTTCCTAAAACTCTCAGTGGGTCCGGTGAACTAACACGGCCCGGGGCGTGAAAATTCCATCAAGGGAAAATTCCTTTACCAAATCGTTTGACTTTCGCGCCGACGCGTTCCACAAAGAGAGATATGTCCTCACCACAACCTTGGGTCGGCCCCTTGAGCCACCGCGTGCAACAGCTTGCCCCGTCGGCCACGCTACACGTGAGCCAACGCGCGGCGGCACTGCGTGCGCAAGGTCACACCGTGGTGGATCTGGGCGCGGGCGAACCGGGCTTGCCCACGCCCGCGTGCATTGTGCAAGCGGCACGAGACGCGCTCAACCGGGACGATATCGGCCGCTACACCCCCGTGGCGGGCATTCCGTCACTGCGCGAGGCGGCGTGCGTCAAGTTCGCCCGCGACCAAAAACTCACATACGACTCCCAACACATTCTCGTCACGCCGGGAGCCAAAGCCGCGCTGGCGCTGGCGCTAGAGGCACTGGTGAATCCAGGTGACGAGGTCATTTTGTTCGCGCCCTATTGGACCAGTTACAGCGCACTGATACGCTTAGCCGGCGGCACCCCGGTTATCGTGCCGACACGAGCACAAGAGGATTACCTGCCCCGCATGGAGGCCGTGCGACAGGCCCTTTCCCCCAAAACCAAGGCAATACTGCTCAACTCCCCCAGCAACCCCGCCGGAGCCGTGTGGCCCCAAGAACGGTTGCAGGAGCTGGTTCAGCTGTCGGCACGCCAAGCCGTGTGGTTGATCTCGGATGAAATCTACGGTCGCATTGTGTTCGACGCCGCCGAGCACACAAGCCCCGCCTCGCTGTCGCGCGATGCATGGGAACGCACGATCGTTATCGACGGCGTGTCAAAAACCCATGCCATGACCGGCTGGCGCATCGGCCTAGCCGCCGGTCCCGCTAACGTCATCACCGCCATGACCAAGTTGCAAAGCCAGCGGTTCACGTGCGCCACGGCGGTGGCGCAGCACGCGGCCGCTTTTGCCCTGCGGGAGCCGCCGCCGGTGGCCGACGCGATCAAAAAAATGACGCATGCCTATCAACAGCGGCGCGATGCGGTGACACGGTGGGCGGCGACACTGCCCCGTGTGACATGCCACAAGCCCCAAGGGGCGTTTTATTTGCTGCTGGACTGTTCGGCTTACATCGGTCGATCCATCGGCGGGATCCCCATCGACAATGACATAACACTGGCAAACGCCTTGCTAGAACAAGCCCGCGTGGCCGCCGTGCCGGGCACCGTGTTCGGTCAGCCGGGGACATTGCGCCTCAGCTTTGCCGCGCCAGACCACGAGTTGCAACAAGGCATGGAGAGGATAGAGGAATGGCTGCGGCGGAAAACTCTTTAGCTGTTTCTCAAAGGTCCGGCAGCACAAGAGCACAGCCCCGGTTACCGCAACACGACGAAGCGATCGTGACATCGCTGGTGCGTTACGGCGAGTCCGACTGCATTGCCCGCTTGCTGTGCAAGCACCTGGGACGCGTGCACGCGTTCGTTCCCAGGGGACTGCAACCCTCCAAGCGGCGCGGCGCGGCGCTGCAAGCACCCGCTCTGGCCGCAGTGGCGATTCGGACGAGCAACAACGGCGGCCTAGCACGCCTGGTGCAAGCGGATGTTCGCTCCCCCACACACCTGCTAAGCCGCAGCTTGCGCGGCTTCGGCCTAGCCTGTTACGTTGCGGAATTAACAGAATCACTGCTGGCCGAGGGCGAAATAGCGGCACCCTTTTTCGGTGTGCTGGAACAAACGATGCGGCGAATTGTCACGGAAACGGAGTACGGGCGTCTGGCACGCGCCTTTGAACTCAAGCTGCTGCGCTTTTGCGGCGAGCTGCCGCAATTGGAACACGCGACGGACAACCCCGCCGCGCCGGCCACGGCGTACCACCCGCACAGGGGACATGTGCTCGCGCGCCGGCAACAAGGCTGCCTGCCTTTCAGCGAAAATGCTCGTCAACTTGCCTGCCTGCTAACCACGCTCCCGATCGATCAACCAGATCAACTGCCGGGCTGCGATAGCCAAACGTTGCGCATGGTGGCATCATTGGTAACATCACGTCTGCGACAATGCGGTGTTAAACCCACGCGCAGCGCGGCGTTTCTCAAGGAAGTTTGCGGATGAACACGCTCTTGCCATTGCCATGTAGGAGGCCCTTGAAAAAATCAATGGGTTCACTCTTTCCTCGTTTTTTCATGGATTCCCGCTTTCGGGGACTTCCAAAAAGGTCGGTGGGGTCGCTCTTCGTTGTCGTTGCCCCCTTTTGTCATCTTGAGCGGAGCGGCAGTGACGCGAAGGATCCCCCCACCAATCGGGGCTTTGGGGGGATCCTTCCTCGCTACGCTCGTCAGGATGACAGAAAGAAACTTTCGCCACCTGTCGGCC
>JBCCEG010000158.1:0-4324 GCA_039030455.1 Myxococcota bacterium
GTGACAGTGGTCCCCGCAAGCGCCAACGTCTTGAGTACCCGGGGGATTTGCCTGTGCTCGTTGGTTTTGCCTTCCACTGGGCGTTGGGCAATGAGAACACGCGCTTGGTTGGCGTACACGTTGAGCAGGTGCACCGGCGGCATGTGCTTGGCATTGTCGCGGCTACCGCTAGAGCTTTTTTAATGCGTCAGCCCTGTCGAGCGCCCGGTTTGCGGGGGCTCACCCCTGGTGGCGGCCCGAGGGAGCCATATCAACCACTTGTAGCTGCGCGTCGCGTCGCCCTTGCCACTCGTTGATCGTCACGGAAGCCAACAGATCCACGGGAGCATCCAGCAAGGGCTGCTTTTCTCCAAGCCCAAAAGCGATAAACGGCAGCTTTTGATCGCCGTGCAGCATGCCTTTAAGATGCGCCCCCTTGAGCAACCGGACGTTGCGGCAGCGCACATTGTTAAAACGAAAAACTCCCTGCGGATTGCCCCGACCAAAGGGCGCGGCCTGTTGCAGCACCTCGGCCAACTCCAAACTCACTTGCTCGGGTTGCAACACCCCATCGTAGAGCAACGTCTTGCCTAAGTCCTCGGGGGTAAGCCGCTGTGCCGCGTAGGCAATCAGCGTGTCGCGGAAGACGGCAAAATGCCCCTGTTTCAGGCTCACGCCCACGGCGTGCGCGTGGCCGCCAAACCCCACCAGATGCTCGCGCACGGTTAACACTGCCTCGTGCAGATGAAAGGCGGGAATGCTGCGCCCCGACCCCTTGCCGCCCGCGCCGATCACCAGCGTGGGCCGACCAAAGCGATCCACCAATCGGCTGGCCACAATGCCCACCACGCCCGGGTGCCATGTCTCGTCGGCCACGATCAAAATGCGGGAATCGCGCAGTTGGGGGTCCTGCTCGATCCGCCGCGCGGCTTGTTCCGTGATCTCCGACTCCAGCTCTCTGCGGCGGCGGTTATGGTCGTCAAGCTGTTCCGCCAGAGCACAGGCCCGTTGCCAATCGGCCGTTTTGAGCAGCCGTACCGCCTCGGCCGCGTCATCCAGCCGACCGGCGGCATTGACGCGGGGAGCCAAATGAAACCCCAACGTGCCGCACGACACGCGCTCCAAGGGGATGTCGGCCGCGTGCACCAGCGCCCGCATGCCCGGCCGCCTGCCTTGGCCGATGTGGCGAATGCCCCAGTGCACCAAGATGCGATTGTCTTGCACCAACGGCATGACGTCGGCCACGGTGCCCAAGGCGACCAAATCAAAAAACCGGCCCAAATTGGGCTCGGGACGGCGTTGAAAAAATCCCTTCTCGCGCAGAACTCGACGCAAGGCCATGCAGACGTTAAAGGTCACGGCCACCGCGCACATGTGCTGCCCGCCGCGGCCGCAATCGGGGCGGTGCGGGTTGATAACAGCGGTTGCCTTGGGTAAATCCGGCCCCACTCTGTGATGGTCAACGACAATGACATCCATCCCGGCAGCCGTTGCGTAATCGATCTCCTCGTGGTTGGTGATGCCGCAATCCACCGCGACGATCAGGCGGGCTCCCTGCCCGCGTAACCGATCGACGCCCGGACGGCTCATGCCGTAGCCTTCGGTCAACCGATTGGGAATGGTGAAGACGGTAGGGACATCCAACGCTTCCAGAAACTCGGCCAGCAGCGTGGTGGCGGTCACGCCGTCCACGTCGTAGTCGCCAAACACCCCCACCGTTTGCCCCGTTCGCACCGCGTGGGTCAGGCGATCAACGGCTCGCTCCATGCCTGCGAACCCGTCTGGGTCGGGGAGATCATGCAAGCTGGGAGCCAGATATTTCTTAGCCTGCCGCGTTGAATCTACCCCCCGTGCCGCCAAAATGCGCGCTATGGTGCTCCCCAGGGCCAGCTCGTGTTGCAGCTGTTGAACAACGCCGGTGTCGGCTGCTCGCTCTTGCCAACGGACGGGAGCCGCCCGCAAGGCGTCAAGCGTCGTCGTCACAGAGGATGCGGACATGATCCTGCTCCACCCACGCCACGCCCCCCGCGATAGCAACCCGCGCGGGTTCGACATCACCACCCTGCGCTTGCCGGACGTGGATCATCCCCTTGCCCAGCTGGGCCAGCATAGGGATATGCGAGGGCAAAACCGTCAGTTCACCCAAGGCACCCGGCAGCTGGACCCATTGGCACTCCGTTTGCAGCACCGTGCGCGATGGGGACAAAATTTCGAGTTGCAGTGTCATCTTTGTCTTTTCCAGCTGGATATCACCTAATGTTCCCGCAGGGAATTGATCCGGGCCGAGTCTGGGAAACAGCTGTAGAGAATCACTAGGACAGTGTCCGGTATTTGCAGCTTGCGAACGAGACCCGCGCTCGCGATGGCTTGCTGCTGATCTACTAGGAGTTTGGCGTACTGATCGACTAGATAGTTTAACGCATCCTGCTTTTTCCTCAGTGCCTTTTTCAGGGTCAAGGTCGTAGAGCTTGCAGGCTCTTCTTTCCACTTGTCTATTTCCTCTTCCGAATTCAGCGTCTTGCCGAAGAGAGGCCCTTTCTCAATTGTCCGCCGACCAAACTCAGCTCCATTTGCCAAAAGGACTAGAAATGCCTCCCGCTGCTTCCATCCGCTCTCTTTCGCAAAAAGGCTTTCTTTGTTCGCTCGTGCCGCGTCAATGTCGTCGATTCCTGATTTAATACTCACATCCAACGGGGTCATCTTAAATCTGTCTTGCAGGTTGAGGAGCCCGGGCTCAGCCTCCAACACGAGTGTAACGACTTCGGGGCACTGTTCGTTTCTCGCCACAAAGTGCAACAACGTTCTTTGTGCTTTGTCGATGAGCTTGGTCAAATCCTGATTTTGGAGCTCCCCCAGCATCCACCGGACGATCTCCTCGGTTCCCTCCCACATGGCGTCGTGCGCCGGGGTTTTGCCCGTGCCGTCCGGGTTTGTCAAACCTGTTTGAACATTGCCGTCGCCTAAAACCTCCGTGACAAGGTGTTTGAACACTTTTAACTGATCTTTGGCGAGAGCCTCCCTAAGAGGGGTTCTTTTCAAGGGACTCTTTTGATTGATCGCGCGGGGGTTCGCCCCATGTTCCGTCAGAGCCCGAGCATTATCCAACAGACCCAACCGGCAGGCGATGTGCAGCGGCGTATCACCATTTTCATCCACGCCATGAACGTTCTCTCTTTCATCATTAATGAGTCGTTCGATTTCCTCGGCGTTGTCGCGAATCGCGGCGGCGGCGTGCAGAGGATAGCGGGTTTCTTCCGCGTAACTTTCCTTAATGTCTTGTTGGTTCGCCTGCTTCGTGCCCGTCACCACCTCGTTCTTCTCATCGCCGCCCCGTTCCAGTTGCTCAATGAGTTCGTCAAGGAGCTGTAATGCTCGATTATTTTCCTCCGCCTGCATTGCCGGAGCAGAGGTGGACAACCCCCACACGACCGCCGCGGCCAACCAGACGAAATCCACCGTGCCTTTCTTGACCATCGCCATCCTCCTCGATTCTCGCGCGTTAACGCAACGCGTATGGATAACAGGCCTGCATGTTACGATATTACCCATGGAACGCTTTTTCAACACCGCCGGGCCGCTGAACACGGCTAAGGAGATGGGCCGGTGGTATTCAATCTAGTGGATTCCCCGCCGCCCCACCTCGCCAAGTTGTTTTTGCCTACCGTGTCTTGTCGCAAGCGCTTGCTAACCACTCCCTGGGAGGGTACGAAAAAACGACTTGATAGGTCAATACATACCAACCTTTCGCGGGGCAAAAGGCAATATCCGACGAATATAGAAAGGCATGAACATATCTCGCGCTTAGAAAACATGTAGAAACAAGAACAAAGGTTTATACTAAATTTTGTTCTTGTTTCTCTAAATCTTACCTTAAAAAACAGGCTCGTAAACAATGTATTTGATATCATCATCTACTCTAGCTCTGTTGATGATTTTTTTTACCTCATCATCAACGTAAAAAAACTGGTACATGTCTTGCCTAACGCTTTCCGCAAGCTGTGATAGAAAAATAGCGCCTTGATTATGGATGTGAAGGTTATTATCTCGTATTGTATTTACATCTTCTAATTCAGCACAATTGCCTGAGTCAATTAATCCCTTGATTTGATTTTTTTGAATATCAGAAAGATCATCCAGTTTATTTTTGATAAGTTTTCTTTTCTGATTGCTGATAGCATCAACAAGCTCGCCGTGAACCATGAAAACATCTGGGTGCCACCCATTTAAAGGATAAGCAAGGCCATTGAATGCACCGTGCTCACATGTGGGGCTGTCTAGATTGACACCATTTAGGCCACCGTCGTTGTTTTCTTGGTTCACGGCGAGCTTGTTGATGCTATCAGCA
>JBCCEG010000159.1:0-4298 GCA_039030455.1 Myxococcota bacterium
CTGCTGGCGGGAATGACAAGTTTTGACCAGGATGCGGCGATCGAGCACATGCAGGCGCGCGTAGGGCCCACCGAGATCCTGCCGTTTACCGGTGAGCACCGCTTTGACGCGTTTCTTTCTGAAATCATCTTGGCGAAGGAAAAATTTCGAGGTGGATTCGTCGGCGCCGATTACTTTTTAAATCGGTGGCGCTCCGCGAACCTGGATGACACGTATGGGGAACGTCGTCGCGTGATGGATGACTTGATGAGTGCCGGTTGGGTGGAAACCTATGACGTGGGTGACGGACGCTTTGGCGTGCGCTTCACCGATAGAGGGGAAGAGCGCTTGCGGGAGCTACAGCAAAAAGGATCCGAGGATCAATGATGAATCCGACATAAGGTCATGATAAACGTCAGCGCCATCAAACGTTCCACTTTCTTCACATAAAACTCCCGTGCCACGAACGGCAGGGTCTTTTAAAAACCGAAATCGGGGTCCCCGCAAAGGATGTGAGCGGAAGCGAACACCTTTGTGGGGAAAACCCCCCGTTCAACCTTCAACGCTTCTGGGAATAACCAACGCTCCACCCGCGTTTCACATGAAGAAGAGAAAATCCATGGCGATCACGAGGCTGGAAAAAATGCACGCGGGGAGCTGGAAACAGGCAATCAAGGCAGGGCTCGTTAGCCTTCTGTTGCTAAGCTGTGGCGATAGCGGTCAAACCAACACCGAACAAAAAGATGAGAGAAGTACCGACACTTTGCACTGGCTTGAATCGATTGAAAGCAGATGCGAGAGGTATAAAAAGAATACCGAAAAATACTACACCGCGAAAAACCCAAAACCTTGTGATAAAAATCTAGCGACAGCAAGTTCAAGCGCACCCTACAAATCCATCTGCGAGAGCAAGATCGTTGGGAACACCGGACTTAGCAGCGGCACCGTAAAAAAAATTAAAGAAATGATATGCAGCGATTCCATGATTGGCAATTACTGCCTACAATTAGACAACGCTTTGGAAGGACAACAATCACTGTCGCTATCCGACCTTGTGAAAAGCAGGTGTATTGATATAGGAAAAGGCAACGAAAATCCGCGAGAAGAGGGCATGTAGTTCAGAAAGTCATTCACTGCCGTAGCTGTGCAGCCCCGGCGCGAACCAACCTAGGTTCACGCCCAAGAATCCCGCGAGAATGACGAAAAAGCTCAACACCGCCACCACCGGCGCCGCCGTGGCGCGGGCGGTCGTCATGCGCAAGTGCAAATAGAGCGCGTAGGTGAGCCAAATGAGCAGGGCGCCCAACTCCTTGGGATCCCAGGCCCAATAACGCCCCCAGGCGGCGTGGGCCCACAGCGACCCCGTGATCAGCACCACGCTCATCAGCAGAAACGTTACGGTAGCGCCGCGATAGGCCGCCGCGTCCAACGTCGCCACCGTGGGCAACCGGGCGCGAACGGCTGCGGGGAACGTACACGCCAAACCGACAAACAGCTGCCCCAGCAGCACGATTGTGAACAGGGCCCCGTCCCACACGTGGGACTTAAGAGACAACCGCCACGGCGGGGGCGGCATCAGCACGGCTCCCCCCGCGTTATCGACGGTGACGGGCGTTCGGCCTAACCCGTTGGCCAACATCAAACCCAGCACGAATAGCGTGGCGCCGACGCCGATCCAATAAAAGACCAAGGAAGATTCACCAGGCACGGCGCGGCGCGAGCGGTACAACGCCCACGCGGTCACTGTCCAGAAAACCAAGGCAATCATCAAGGCAAGCCCCACATGCGGCGAGGGACCAAAAAACGGCTCCAACTCCGTGCCGACGATGCGTACTACGGCGACAAGCTCGCCGTTGGGCAGTTGGGCGAAAGGACGCACGGGATATGTCCCCGTGGCGAACAAAACGCGACCTCCCGTCACCAGCGCCGTAGCCGCCGACAGCAGCATGGTGCCCCTAGCCACGGCGGCGAGCCGAACAGGCTGCCCCGACTGCACCAGCGTGAGCAGGCTGATCAACGCCGTCAACGCGCCGCAGGCGTAGGCCACCGAGGCACTGATAACGTGAATCATGATCCATCTGCTTTTTAGCGCGGGCACCAGCGGCTTAATCATGGAGTCATTCAGCGACGCCACTCCAAGCGCCAACAATGCCAAGCTCAACGCGAACAAACCGACAAAACGGATGCGCAGGCGCACTTGCGCCCACAGGGCCGCCAACACCAAGCCCCAGCTCATGAACACCAGAATCTCGTACAAGTTGGACCACGGAGGGTGCTGCGCTAACACGGCCCAACGCGTCCAGCCCTGCAACGGCATTCCCAGCGCCCGCTCTAGCGCGGCGACTTCCACCACTCCCGCCTCGAACCAGCGCAACGCCATGCCCCACGTGTGCAGCAGAAACGCAATGGCGGCCGTCACTGTCGCCGCGCGCCGTGCCGCGTCCCAACTCCACAGCACGTGGACGACAAAGCCGGCGGCACCCAAACCGTAGCCGACCGTGCACAAGTTGTAGAAGGTCGCGCTCGTCATTCCGTCTCCCGCTGGATCCGCTTCACCAGCTTAGCGAACTCTTGATCGAATCCACCTCGACGACGATGAATAAACCCCGCCACGGCCACCTCCCACGTTCCCTTGCCCAGGTGTCGCGCTCGCGCGTAATAGCGCCGATAGCGCATCCCAAACGCCATGGCCAACCCCACGCACAGCAGCATAAACCCGGCGAACACACAGGGAACCAACCACGTTGTGCTCACGCTCAACACAGTCGCGTACCGCTGATCGGTTCCTTGAAACGCCACGTGCCACGCTTCTGCCCGCACCAATCGATCGAAATCGGGATAGCGGCGAAATACCGTCAAATACTCCACGCGGCCGTGCGCGTCCACGTGCCGCAGCTCCACCGCTTGGCCCAGGCCTTGGTAGTCGTCAATCACTCTGATCGGTGTCACCGTGGGGAGTTTAAAAAAATCTCCGCGATCACTTTTCGCCGTTTCTGCAGTGGATTCCCGCTTTCGCGGGAATGACAAGGTGGGGGAATCCTCTTCAAATCTGGATGAAACCGCTGGGTTAACAAAAAATGATCCATTCTTTTTGTCATTCCCGCGAAAGCGGGAATCCATAACAGCTCCGTCCTCAACGGAGGGTCTGTCGTCGGCGACAAACCCATGCAGAGAAACAGGTTCGTTCAAGGCAACGGTGTGAACGGCGGTGACAGGCTCGCCGCGCCGACCAAAGGCCAGCCGCGCGCGTTGTGGCCCCGGCAGGGGTTGATACGACGCTTGATACAACGTGTAGCCTCGGATATGCAGCGGGTCGCCCACGCGAATCGTCGCTTGCACCGGCGGGGCGATCGGATCAGCGGCATCAAACACCGTCACATTCGAAGCAAACACGCGCGGCGTGCCGTCGACAAACTGTTCCAGCTGAAAATCGTTGCATCGCACCCAAAAACCCAAATCGTACCCGTAGGTGATGCCGCCGGGGCCGCGAGCCTGCAAAATATGCGCCGACTCCCCTTCGGCAACGGCGAGCATGCCGCTGACGCCGCACGTGGTGTGCAACACCGATCCAAACATCACAATGAGGAGCGCCGCGTGGATAAAATACACCCCCAGGCGAGCAAAGCGATGCCGTTGCGCGAACCAAAAACGCACGTCGCCTTCGCGCCAACACCGCCCCCGAGGCAAGGCCGCGTTCAGAGCCTCTTGAATTCGACGAGGGAGAACGTCGGAAGAGACCTTTTCTCTTTTCCTCTGGGGACCCGTCGCGGCCTCGCTTGGAACCGTGACGTGCATCACATGCCGATGCCGCGCCAGCCGCAGTAAGGCATCCGACAGCCGCGTGGGAGGATGCATGATCGCGAACCAGATGGGCGGCAACCGCTGAATCGAGCACGCGGTGAGATTCAGCGCCAGCAGCAACAGCAAGCCGCTAAACCACCAGGAGTGAAACGCGTCGCCCAGCTCGAACACGCGCAGCAGCCATAAAGCAATCTTGTCGTGCGCCACTGAATCAAGATGCTGTTGCAGCGTGAGGGTCTGGTCCCAAAACATGCCCCCAGCGCACCCCACCAGCAGCAGCAGCAAGATCGCCACCGTGAGCCGCAACGAGCAAAACAACCGCCACACGGCATCAACCGGATCCGTGCTCCGCCAACCCATGGCCACAGGGTAGCTTGTTTTGCCCCCCAAGAGGCACGGTGCATCGCGCCTGTGAGCAGTGTTTTCTCTATGTTGTCACTCGAAGTTAGAACAGCTCGCCGTGTTGCTGCCGGTGATGACACAGTCGGGAAATCCGGGCGCGTTCCACACACAGGTCC
>JBCCEG010000160.1:0-4259 GCA_039030455.1 Myxococcota bacterium
GCATGCGGTAATCCCGTAGGTCGCGCATGCCGCACAGCACAATGCTCTGGGGAAAGGGGACGTATTTGCGATCGCAGTAGCCGTTGCGCAGCTGCTGCAACACCGACAGCAACGTTGCGTCGACCAACGAATCGATCTCATCGATCAAGAGCACGACTGGCTTGGGACTTTGGTCACACCATTGCTGCAGCGCGGTGATCAGGGCGCCTTCGCCCAGGTGTCGCTGTAAAATCTCCCGCCAGTGTCGGTCCAGCCAAACATCCCCCAGTTGTATGCGAGCTTGCTTGGCCAATTCATCCAAAATGCATTGCAAGCCGCGATCGATGTCGGCGCCCGCCGTGCGGGCCCGCTCGACCGAAAAATAGACGCAGGCATGGTGCCCTTGTTGGTTCAAGTGATCCGCCAACGCCTGCAAACAGGTTGTCTTGCCCGTTTGGCGCGGCGCGTGCACCAAAAAGTACTTTTCCTGATCGATCAACGACAAAACCATGGACAAATCCCAGCGCTTGAGGGGATCCAATCCGTAGTGCTTGGCCGTGTTCAGCGGTCCGGCGGTGTTGAAGAAGCGTGCCACGAAGTTTAGTGTAGCAGGCGTAACCTGTCTGCGGTTTTCGGGGCGAGAAACGGTATGAAACGCAAAAAATCCCCTCGGCAAGGCTCGCAAACACATACCGGCGTTAAGCCCTACGGCGGGTCGTTGCTCGCGGGCGCGGCAATCGTCGTCTCTTTGGCCGTGCTCGCCGTGCTGGTCATGCGGCCGTGGGGGTTTAAGCCGCTGGACCATCGGAGCGCCGAGGATCTGATCCAACAGCTCTATCCCGAAAAACGGTTGCCGTTCCGCATTCCGCAAGAAGAAAAGGACTTGATTGACGACGCTAACCGGGATTTAAGGCGCAAAACCAGTGTCTACGGCGAGCTGAAGCTCAGTGGCACCAACACCGTGTTGAGCAAGCTAAATTTCGCGAACAAGACTTTTATCGACTTGGGCGGCGGCCGGGGCGTGCAAGCGATGTACATCGGCCTGCGCAAGCCCGTGAAGGCCGCCATCAGCATCGAGCTTTCTGAAACGCGGAGCAAGATCGCCCAAGCGGCTTGGAAAAAGCTGGCCGCGCTGCAACCGCGCGGCGGCCCGCAAAACCGCATCAAGTTCTACCAGGCGGATATTTTGGAAAGTTTTGCCATCATCAAGGACGCGGACGTGCTGTATTGGTGCGACACGATGTACAGCAGGACCATGCGCGAGACATTGTTGGAGATGTTGGAACGCATTCCGCGCGAGGTGCATATTTTTAGCCTTAAGCGCATGCCGCGCCATCCGCGTCTGCGCCACATAGAAACGTTCCAGGCGGACGTCACCTGGCGGGAGGAAGGCGCGCCCCTGCATCACTATGTGTTCCTCAAACCGGATTCGCCGCTGGTGGGTAAACAGGGCTTTTTCGTCGCGACGCCCCAAGAAACGGCGTATGCGATCAATAGCAACATCTTCTACAAGATGAACTCGGACATCAACGAGCAAGAAGCCCTCGCCATCAAAAAAGCCGGTTACAGTCCCGCATACGAGACTCTTTCCTTGGAGGGCGTGGAACGGTTGCTGACGGAACTCGCGATTAAAAACGAGGATCGCGTGTTTCTTCTCGGCGGCGGCATCGGCAAAACGGCGGTGGCGCTTTACATGCGCACGTTGGTGCAAGGGATCACCGGCATTGAGATTTCGCCGACACGGCATGTCGGGGCGCTGCGCGCGAAGAGAAAACTTTTTTCCCCCGATTGGTCGCACATGGAGCCGAATCCCGACAGAACGCTGGAGTTTATCCAAGGAGATTTTCTGCGCGAAGAGGTGGATCTCGGCTCGGGCACGATCTTTTACGCCTGCTCCAAACACTTTTCCGCCGATGTCCTCAAGGGCATTGTCGATCGGCTCGCGGCGATTCCGCGCGAAGTGACGTTGGTGCTGTTCAGCAAACTTCCCGCCGACGACCGCATCCGTTTGATTAAAACCTTTCAAACTCCCACCAGTTGGAGCGACGCGGCCGACGTGTTTGTCTATCGAACCGTGCTCGGAGAAATTATGAATGATAAATTATGAATTATGAGAACCTAAACGTTATGAAAAAAGAAACTCATAATCCATCATTCATAACTCATAATTCCGGATCGTATTTGCACGCGGAGCACGGGTTGCGGGCATGGTTGGTCACGCTTGACCACAAGCGCATCGGGGTTCTCTACCTAATCTCCATCGCCTTTTTCTTTTTTGTCGCCGGGTTGTTCGCGCTGCTGCTACGCACCGAGCTGTGGAACAGCGGCAAAACCTTCGTGGACGCCAACCGCTACAACCAGTTTTTCACCCTGCACGGGGCCATCATGGTCTTTTTGGTGATCATCCCCGGCATTCCCGCCAGCTTGGGCAACTTTGTGTTGCCGCTGCAGCTGGGCGCGCAAGACGTGGCGTTCCCCCGTTTGAATCTGGCGAGTTATTACGTGTACGTCGCCGGCGCGGTGTTGGCGGTCGCCTCCATGGTGCTGGGCGCGGTGGAAACCGGCTGGACCTTTTACACGCCGTACGCAAGCACCACGCAGGGCGCCGTGATTTTGATGGCGTCGGGCGCCTTTGTCCTGGGGTTTTCGTCGGTGTTCACCGGCATCAACTTTATGGTCACCGTGCACAAGATGCGGCCCGAGGGCATGACATGGTTCCGCATGCCGCTTTTTGTGTGGGGGCTTTATGCCACCAGCATCATTCAAGTGCTCGCGACGCCTGTTTTAGCCATCACGTTGGTGTTGTTGATGTTGGAGCGCGCCGTCGGCTTGGGCATCTTTAATCCCCAGCTGGGCGGCGACCCCGTGCTGTTTCAGCACTTTTTTTGGTTTTACTCCCACCCGGCGGTGTACATCATGATTTTGCCGGCCATGGGCGTTGTCTCCGAGTTGATCGCCACGTTTAGCCACAAGCGTATTTTCGGCTACACGGCCATCGCCTGCTCGTCGGTGGCCATCGCGCTGCTGAGCTTTTTTGTGTGGGGGCATCACATGTTTGTGTCGGGCCAATCGGCGCTGATTAGCATGATCTTCTCGGCGCTGACCATGTTGGTGGCCGTCCCCTCGGGCATTAAGGTCTTCAATTGGATCGCCACGCTATACAAAGGCTCCATTGCCCTTGACACACCCATGTTGTACGCCTTGGGTTTTTTGTTCCTCTTTACCGTTGGCGGGCTCACCGGCGTGTTCTTGGGTGTGCTGGCCGTGGATGTGCACTTGCACGACACGTATTTCGTGGTGGCTCACTTCCACTACGTGATGGTGGGCGGCACCTTCATGGCTTTTGTGGGAGGCCTATACTACTGGTGGCCCAAGATGACCGGTCGTCTAGCCGACGAAGGTTTGGGACGCCTGGCCGCTGTCTTGGTCTTTCTTGGCTTTAACGCCACGTTTTTCGTCCAATTCATTTTGGGCGTGCAAGGCATGCCGCGCCGCTATTACCATTATTTGGAGCAATTCCAAACGTTGCATCGCGTGTCCACGCTGGGTTCCTATCTGTTGGGTTTGGGGTTCTTGTTGGTTTTGGTTAACTTGCTGCACGCGCTGTGGCGCGGCGCGCCCGCGCCGCCCAATCCCTGGGGCGCGCGCACGTTGGAGTGGACTCACACGCCCTCGCCCCCGCCCCAGCATAACTTTTTGCGACAGCCCGATGTCACCGGCGGCCCCTATGACTTTGACGCGCCCGGGCAAGAGGGAGAAACGGATGCGCCGCGTGTTAGAGTGGAAGAGAAGGAGACCGAATAACGGTCAAGGAGAACCCTCATGGCGAAAAACACCGGCGGGCCTTTTTTCGACCCCACCAACGACGTGGCGTTTCGCAAGCTGTTCGGCGACAAAAAACACAGCGCGGTGGTCATCGACTTTCTCAACGCGACGCTGGGGTTCAAGGGGGAAAAGCGCATCGTCCACATCGACAGCCTGGGCGAGCATCAACTGCCGCCGGAGCACCGGACCAAGGAGACCGTGTTGGACGTGCACTGCCACGACCGGCAGGGCAACAACTATCTCATCGAGATGCAAAACCACCCCGGCGACGCTTTCGCCAAGCGCGCCACCTACTACGTCGCGCACAATTTCGTGGGGCAGCTTGGGGTGGGAGAGGCTTACAGCAGCTTGCGCACGGTGTACTTCGTGGGCGTGTTGGGGTTTTCCTTCGTCAAGGGGGATTCCGACTATCTGTCGCAGCATCGGCTGTGCAATCTCAAAACGGGCAGGCAAAC
>JBCCEG010000161.1:0-4229 GCA_039030455.1 Myxococcota bacterium
CGCCTCTACGCATACATCTCCTCGAACGGCGGCCCCAGCGCCCGCGCCACCACCAAGTGACGCGCCTTGACATCCAACACCCGCCTGCGGCCCCCGGGAACCACCAACATATGAATCCCCACGAACGACGGCAAACACCCATCGCATCGTCGGCCGTTGCGTCGGCTTCTTCTTCTGATCCGGCACCGTCAGCTCTTTCTCCGCATCGGCGGCCGAGACTGGATCTTTGGATGTCAGAGTCAGGGAAAACGGCGGGGGAAGAACTATATTCTCCTGCCACGACTGACTCAAACAAACGTCCGCCGTCATATCAAAATCCGAGCAGGGGCAAACCCCTACGACCCGCAATGGGAAGAGTACTTCGAGAAGAGAAGAGTGAACCAGGCTCGCGACTTGGCGAACGCCAAGAAGCGAAGCTTGTGGCGAAAACAAGGGGCAATTTGTCCCCACTGCCATCACCCCCCGCAAGAGGAAGAGAGCAGCGAAATCCACCACAAACGACCCACCCATCTGGGGGGGCCGGACACGGTGGACAACCTTGCGATCCTCCATGGCACATGCCACCAACAGCTCCATGCCAGAGTGAAAGCCGGGTTGCCCTTTCCAGGCAGCCTTTTCCATGCTTGAGCCTCGTGCGGTGAAAGTCGCACGCGGGGTTCTTAGAGCAGCGGGGCTTCGGCCCCGTTGACTCGACGGGAAAGGCACCACCGTCGCCTCGGTGACGAGGGCGCCCGACCTACCCGACGATCATGATCATGACATCGTTCCCACTGTATCTGGGTTGGAGACGCGCTTGCGCGAGATGGGACGCGATGAGCAGGGCAAGCACTTCACGCGGTCCATATTCGCCTACATTCTGCACCGTGGCCAAACGCAGCGGTGGGATGCTATAGTGGGAATGGGTCGGGCCTGTGTTCGGCCCGAAGACAGGGAGGAGTTGACAATGATGGCACGAACACTAAGGGGCGAAGGTCTTCGCTTGGGGTTGCAACAAGGCAGGCAACAGGGCATGCAACAAGAAAGAGAAGAGATCGCGCGCAACCTGCTGGGCGAGGGGATACCCACCGCCACGATCGCCAAGGTGACGCATCTGCCCCACCAACAGATCCAAGAGCTTGGCAAATCAAAGGTTGCCCTGAGCACGTGATCCCACGAGCGTCGGAGCACGACGGCTTACGGCCTCGCTCCCACACCTGTGGACAACTGCGGGGGCAACACGCGGGGCAAAGCGTTGTATTGACCGGTTGGGTGGCCAAGGTGCGTGCCCACGGCGGTTTGCACTTTGTCGATCTGCGCGACCGTTATGGCGTGACACAGTTGGTGTTCAGGCCGGATGCCGACAAAGAGTTGTACGCGCGCGCGCAAAAGCTGCGCGACGAAGACTGCATCGGCGTGGCGGGGGTGGCGCGAGACCGGCGCGCGGGCGGGGGCACGCCCAACCCGCGCTTGAGCACCGGCGACATTGAGGTGGACGTTCGCGAGTTGACCGTGTTTAGCACGGCGCGCGATTTGCCCTTTGTGGTGGCCGATCCGCCGGCGGCGCACGAAGACACGCGCTTGGCCGATCGGGTGTTGGACCTGCGCCGCCCCACATTGCGGCGCAACTTGCTGTTGCGCCATCGCGTAAACCAGACGGCGCGGCGCGTGTTGGATAAGAGCGGTTTCGTGGAGTTGGAAACGCCCACGCTCATCCGCTACACGCCCGGCGGCGCGCGCAACTTTTTGACTCCCAGCCGTTTGGTCAAGGGGGCCTTTTTCGCGCTGCCCGAAAGCCCGCAGCTGTTTAAGCAGTTGTTCATGGTGGCCGGGTTTGACCGTTACTTTCAAATCGCCAAGTGTTTTCGCGATGAGGACTTGCGCGGCGACCGCCAGCCCGAGTTTACCCAAATCGACCTCGAGATGAGTTTTGTCACGCGGGAGCAGGTGCGGCAAACGGCCGAGGAGCTGATGGCGGCCCTATTCACCGAGGCGCTGGGCGTGGAGCTGACTCGACCGTTCCCCGTGCTGACCTATGACGAGGCGATGCGTCGTTTTGGCACCGACAAACCCGATCTCCGCTTTGGGCTGGAGCACGTGGATCTCACGGAAATTCTGCGCGCGCGCGATGGGGGAGGGGTCGCCTTGTTCCAAAAGGTTCTGACCGAACCGGATTCCATCATCAAGGCCATGCGAGTCCCCGCGCGGCATGCCTTGTCGCGCGCGGCGTTGGACCGGTTGGAGCAAGCCGCGCGCCAACTTGGCGCTGCCGGTTTGGGGCGGGCCAAGGTGACGTCGGATGCCTGGACTCAGTCGCCCTTCGCCAAAACCATGACATCGCAAGCGCGGCAAGCGGTGAATCAAGCGTGCGACGCGCAACCGGGAGACGTGTTGCTGTTTCAGTTTGGCCCGGCCGATACGGCCCACCAGGTGTTGGACGTTTTACGGCGTCGCCTGGCGATTGAGTTCGGCTTGGTGCAACCAGGTGACACAACCTGTTGGCGTCCCGTGTGGGTGGTGGACTTTCCGTTGTTTGAGCAGGGTGAGCGGCCGGGGCAGGTAGTGGCGCGGCATCACCCCTTTACCGCGCCCATGCCGCGCGATGTGGATCTGTTGGAAAACAATCCGTTGGCTTGTCGCGCGCAGGCCTATGACCTGGTGCTCAACGGCCATGAGGTGGGCGGGGGTTCCATCCGCATCCATGACGGCGCGTTGCAGCAACGGGTATTTCGTGCCTTGGCGATTGACGAGGCGCAACAGCAAGAAAAATTCGGCTTTTTGCTGCGGGCCTTTCGCTACGGCGCGCCGCCGCACGGCGGCATTGCCCTGGGCGTGGACCGGTTGTGCATGTTGATGACCGGCAGTCCCTCAATCCGCGACGTGATTGCCTTCCCCAAAACGCAGCGTGGTACGGATCTGTTTACCGGCGCGCCCGCTCCCGTGGGGCGGCAACAGCTCAAGGAACTGCACGTGGAAATCGTGGAAGACAAAAAGGCGTGACGGACGTGGTGCAAGACCAGGAGACACCGAGTGTTCTACACGCCAGTCCCTTGGGCAAACGCATCGATCAATCGTCAAAAGCTTGCGATGCCGATGTGCTGTTCGCCGTGCCGCGAGAGCAACAGCGCGCGCAATTGGGTTTGGCCGGCAAGCTCCCCTTTTGGGGAGAGGATGTTTGGAATGCCTTTGAACTGTCGTGGTTGGATCCAGTAGGCAAACCCATTGTGGCCTTGGCCGAACTGCGTTTTCCCCACGACTCGTCTTTTCTCGTCGAGTCCAAGTCTCTTAAGCTCTATCTCAACTCTTTTTACAACGCCCGTTTTGACTCGTCGCGTGCCGTTGCCCAAGCCATTGCGCGCGATCTTGCCAAAGTCTGTGGCGCCACTGTGAAGGTTCGGCTGGTTTTGGCCGGTCGGGCGGCACGGGATACCTCTTTTGGTCGGTGTATTGACGGTTTGCCCGTGGCGTGCGCGCACTACATGCCGTGTCCGTCCTTGTTGCGCACTTTGCCAGAGCAGGCGCGGGAGGTTCTCTGCTCGCACCTGCTGCGTTCCCGTTGCCCCGTGACCAACCAGCCGGACTGGGGCAGCGTGCGGGTGGACTATGAAGGCCCGCGCATCGACCCGGCCGGCCTGTTGCAATACGTGGTGTCGTTCCGCGACCATCAGGGTTTTCACGAGCAGTGTGTTGAACACATGTTTCTGGACATTTCGCGGCACTGTAAGCCTTCGTTTTTACTGGTGCAGGCACGTTACACGCGCCGCGGCGGGTTGGATATCAACCCGTATCGGACGACCGACCCCACGCGACCCGCCCCCGCGAATTCGCGGCTGTTTCGGCAGTAAAACAGGGGTTCACAAGATTGGGTGGATTAAGTGGATTCGCGGCTTTCTCGGGTTCTCGAAAAGGTGAGACGCGATTCATCGCGTCTCTACGAACAGCAAACATACCAAAATGGATGCCCGCTTGCGGGGCCTTCCAAAAACCCATTGGAGTCGTTTTTCGCCGGCGTCGGCCTCCTTTTGTCATCCCTTCGCCAAGCCTCAGGACAAGCCTGAGTGTCGCGGCAGCGACGCGAAGGATCCCCCCACCGATCGGGGCTTTGGGTTTGTCACCCCTGCGAAAGCCTTGCTATTACCCACATCTTCCCCAAAGCCCGCAAAAGCATGCGCGAAGCGCTTTGGTGTGCGGCGGCTCGACGCCGCTTTCCCCGCGGCGTTCACGGTCAAAGCGGTCTCAAGCAACCGCAATCC
>JBCCEG010000162.1:0-4217 GCA_039030455.1 Myxococcota bacterium
AGGGACTGTCGGATTTAATTATGAATTATTAATTATGAATTATGAGCGCTTAAACGTCATGAATAAAGAAGCTCATAATTCATAATTAATAATTCATAATTAAGTTGTAGGTTCTTTGCCACTTTGCAACCGGCGGATATTGTCGCCGTGGCGCAGCACCACGAAGATCATCAACACCACCGTCCCCCACCGCAGCGAAAGGGGAATGTCTTGCGGATCCAACCACGCCGCCAAAAAAACGGCCGCCGCGGCGGTTAGGGAAGCAAGGCTCACACGCTTGCACAAAACATAGGCGATAGCGAAAACGCCCAGGCCCCAAAGCGCCCACGCGGGCCGCAGGGCTAGCAAAACCCCCAGGCTGGTCGCCACGGCCTTGCCACCGCGAAATCGCAGCCACGGACAAAAACAATGCCCCGCCACGGCCGCCAGGCCCGCGCTCGCTTGCACCGACGGACTCACGGCGGCCGCTTGCGCCAGCACCACGGGAAGTGTTCCCTTGAGGCTATCTAGCAACAGCACAACAAAACCAGCCTTTTTCCCCAGTGCGCGCATCACGTTGGTCGCGCCGATATTGCCGCTGCCTTGCCGTAAAATGTCAACGCCCCACACCCGAGCAAGCACAAATCCACTCGGCAGGGAACCGAGCAAATAGGCGAATAGAATCCAGAGGGCGCTCTTACCGTCCACGCCCTTATCCTAGCGCGCTTATCAGGATCAAGCTGTCTCTCCAGACGGATTCCCGCGGCGTTTCTGCTAAACTGCCTAGGACATGGAACGTTTTTTCAACACGGCCGGACCACCAAACGCGGCCGAGCACTATGTGCTGGATCCCTTGTCTCGCTGGAATTTGCCACGCGTGCTTGCCCTGATCGACCAAAGAAAATATTTTTTGCTGCACGCCCCCCGCCAAACCGGCAAGACCACGTGCCTGCTGGCATTGTGTGATTATCTCAATCAACAGGGTCGGTTCCGGTGTGTGTACATCAACGTGGAGGAAGCCCAAGCGGCCGAGGAAAACGTCGAGCAGGGCATGCGGGCCGTGTTGTATCGGCTGGGCACGGCGGCACAGGAGCAGACCGAGGATGCTTTCGTGGACCAAAATTGGGAGCGGGTGTTGGCACGGGCGGGCCCCCTGCAGGCCCTGGGCGCCACGCTTTCCTCGTGGTGCCGCCACAGCGCCAAGCCGATCGTTCTCCTGATTGACGAAGCGGATGCCTTGATGGGCAAAACGCTGATCTCCCTGCTGCGTCAGTTGCGGGCGGGTTATCTGATCCGCGCCAAGGTTCCGTTTCCGCAAAGCGTTATTCTGTGCGGGTTGCGCGACATTCGCGATTACCGCGTCAACCCCGAGGATCGCGTGGAGTTGCAACGCCTGGCTTCGGCCGGCAGCCCCTTCAACATTAAGTCGGACTCGCTGCGGCTGGGGGATTTTTCGCAAGACGATGTCAAGAACCTGTACGCGCAGCACACGCAAGAGACGGGACAGAAGTTTGGCGACGGCGTCCGTGAGCGCGTGTTCGAGCTGACGCAGGGCCAGCCGTGGCTGGTGAACGCCTTGGCCTACGACGCGTGTTTTCGCGATGAGGCGGGGCGGGATCGTTCCAGGTCGATCACGCTGGACGACATCGACGAGGCCAAGGAGCGGCTCATAAAACGGCGGGAGACCCACCTGGACCAGCTGACGGACAAGCTCAAGCAAGAGCGGGTGCATCGCGTTTTGGAATCGATGATGGGTCGCTACGACTCGCACCCCACCGAAGAAGATTTCGATTACGTCACGGACATAGGTCTCATCCGCCAAGATGAAACCAAAAGCAGCGTGATCGCCAATCCCATCTACCGCGAGATCATCCCTCGGGTTCTCACGGCGTCTTGGGAAAGGGATTTGTCCGGCAAAACTCCTTCCTTGGCTAAGCACGGTCAACCGCTGGATATGAACGAGCTCCTAAGTGCTTTTCAACGCTTTTTCCGTGAACACTCCGAGAGCTGGCTGGACCAATTCCAATACAAGGAGGCCGGTCCACAATTATTGCTGCAAGCGTTTCTGCAGCGGACCGTGAACAGTCACGGCTCCATTCAGCGCGAGCAAGCGGTGGGCAGCGGGCGCACGGATTTGATTGTGTCGTGGCCGTTGGGGGACAAGGACGTGACATTGCAACGCGCGGAGAAAAAACAAATCATCGTGCTGGAACTCAAGCTCATCCACCGCAACGACGGCGCCGACAGCGTGATGACCAAGGGACTCAAACAAACGGCCCGCTACATGGATCGGTTCCACGCGCCCGAGGGCCACTTGATTCTCTTTGATCGGCGCAAAGGCAAAAGTTGGGACGAACGCATCTGGACCAAACAGCAAATCGCACCGGACGGCAAGAACATCACTGTCTGGGCAATGTAGGAGGAGAATTATGGATTATTAATTATGAATTATGAGCGCTTAAAAATGACGGCAGAAAAACTCATAATTCATAATTTATAATTCATAATTAAAGAATGGAACGTTTTTTCAACACGGCCGGGCCGGTGAATCCGGCCAAGCACTACACGCTGGATCCGCTCCACCGCTGGGATCTGCCCGAGGTGCTGGGGCACATCGATCGAGAAAGGTATTTCTTGGTGCACGCCCCCCGCCAAACCGGCAAGACCACGTGTCTGCAGGCATTGGCGAAATACGTGAACCGACAAGGCCGGTTGCACTGTGTGTATGTGTCGGCCGAGCAGGGGCAAGCGGCGCGCCAAGACGTGGACAAGGGGGTTTGGTCCTTGTTAAGAGAGATCGCCCTGTCCGCGTCGCTGCAACTGCAAGACGACTTTGTCCGGCGGAACCTGCGCACCATCTTCGAAGAAGCAGGCGCCGCCAACGCCTGCAGAGAACTGCTGACCATGTGGTGCCAGCAAAGCCCCAAGCCGCTGGTGCTGCTACTGGACGAGATTGACGCGTTGGTCGGCAACACGTTGATCGCCGTGCTGCGGCAGTTGCGGGCGGGCTACTGCGCGCGAGACATGATGCCGTTCCCTCACAGCATTGTGCTGTGCGGCATGCGCCATTTGCGAGATTACAGAATGGAGTTGGGGGAAGAGGGCAAACAAGTGCTGTCGGAAGCCAGCCCGTTTAACATCAACTCCGAGTCGCTGCGATTGGGCGATTTTTCACGAGACGACATTGCGAACTTGTACGCGCAACATACCGATGAGACGGGACAGAAGTTTGGCGACGGCGTCCGTGAGCGCGTGTTCGAGCTGACGCAGGGCCAGCCGTGGCTGGTGAACACCCTGGCTTACGACGTCTGCTTTCGCGACCAGGCGGGGCAAAACCGATCCAAGACCGTCACGGTCGGCGATATCGACGCGGCCAAGGAGCGGTTGATCCAACGGCGCGAGACCCATCTGGATCAGCTCATGGCCAAGCTCAAGCAAGAGCGGGTGTATCGGGTGGTGCAAAACTTTTTGCTGGGCGAGAATTGCTTGGTGTCCGAAGAGGACATTGAGTATGTGATCGACCTGGGGCTGTTGCGCCAGTCCCCCGGCAAGTCTCTCCGCGTAGCCAATCCGATCTATCGGGAGATCATTCCCCGCGCGCTTTCTTCGGAAATGCAGCGCCAGGTTCTGCCCCGCCGCCCCGCTTACGTGGATCAAGACGGCCGTCTGTGTATCGACTGGCTGATGACTGAGTTTCAACAGTTCTTCCGCGAAAACTCCGACAGCTGGCTAGAAAGGTTTCGGTACAAAGAAGCCGGGCCGCATCTGATTTTGCAAGCCTTTTTGCAGCGCGTGGTCAACGGTGGCGGCACCATCCACCGCGAGTATGCCTTGGGTCGGGGGCGGACGGACTTGGTTGTGACGTGGCCGCTTTCCCCCTGTCATCCTGACGAGCGCAGCGAGGAAGGATCTCCCCACCTATCGAAACATGGGGGGATCCTTCGCTTCGCTCAGGATGACAGGAAACAAATCATCGTGCTGGAACTCAAGCTCATCCACCGCAACGACGGCGCCGATACCGTCATGACCAAGGGACTGGCGCAAACGTCTGCCTACATGGATACGTGCGGCGCCACCGAGGGCCACTTGATTCTCTTTGATCGGCGCAAAGGCAAAAGTTGGGACGAGCGCGTGTGGGTCAAACACGAGCAAGCACCCGACGGCAAGAACATCACTGTCTGGGCAATGTAGTACCACGGATTACAGGATTGGCACAGAGGAGAATTATGAATTATTAA
>JBCCEG010000163.1:0-4213 GCA_039030455.1 Myxococcota bacterium
AAAAAAAGTTGCTTTTGCCTGCCGGGAATTTTTTGCGTTTCTGGTACGTCATTCTCCTGAGGGCATGAATTTGCGTGGAGAAGCTGGATGAAACGATTTGTTGTTTGCGCGTCGGCATTTTTGTTTGCCGGGTGTCCGTTGAACCCAGGTTCGGACGAAGCTACGGGGGACACGTTGGTCCAAACGCCGCAGGTGTCTCCAGGCTCTAACACGGAAGAAGACGCATGTACAAGAGGGGATTGCAAAAGGGGAGATGTAGCGTACCACGGCGCACTGACATGTGAGTTGTTGGGATATCGAAGAGGAGAGCTGAAGTGCGAGGACTGCAAAGTTGATCTATCCGGCTGCGTGGCACAGGGGTTTTGCGGTGATCAAGGGGTTCAGGGAGATGATGAAGCCTGTGAGGTGGGGCAAGCGCTGCCGTGTAAAAATCTTCCAACGTCACTGCAGCCCGCCGATGCGCCGTATCGTCAAGGCACGGCTAGATGCAACCCGTTGACATGCATGTGGGACAGGAGCGCGTGTCGCCCGTGCACGGGAGATTCCAACGCCGGAGAGCAGTGTTCCCTGGGCCAAACGCAGGATTGCCATGCGGTTGACGCAAAGTATCAATCGGGGTCAACGGCCTCTTGCGACGCGCTCACGTGTCAATGGATGACTCATGCCTGTCATGTTTGCGGCACGGATGCGGGTGACCAATGCACGGTGGGTCAGACCCAAGACTGCACCCTGTTCACGGGCGAGAATTTTAAGCAGGGAACGTCCGCCACGTGCGATGCGACGAGCTGTCAGTGGGAGAAGTCGACGTGTGCACAGTGCGCAAGCAACACCGGCTTCGGCGAACAGTGTTCCTTCGGGCAGACGCAAGACTGTTCTCTGCTTGTCGGCGAGAATTTTAAGCAGGGGTCCACCGCCACGTGCGATGCGACGACCTGTCAGTGGGAGAAGTCGATGTGTGCACAGTGCGCAAGCAACACCGGCCTCGGCGAACAGTGTTCCTTGGGTCAGACGCAAGACTGTTCTCTGCTTGTCGGCGGGAATTACAAACAGGGATCTACCGCAACGTGCGATGCGACGACCTGCCGGTGGGTCAAGAGTGGTTGCTCCCAGTGCACCGCTAGTGGCGGCGAGGAATGCGCGGTGGGTCAAACACAAAGTTGTACAGCGCTTAATCAACTAGATGGAAAATCTTACTACGTCGGCCAAACATCAAGCTGCCTTTCCAGCACGTGCAAGTGGGATCGCGGCACGTGCCCCTACTGTGGTGACGGCACGGTGCACACCGACCACGGGGAGGAGTGCGAAGGAATTGGCGCAAAACCTTGCACGGAACTCAGCCTAGGCGATGGGGTCAATTACTACGGCGGCACGGCGATTTGCGACGCGTGCAAATGGGATCGGTCCGCGTGTACCTATTGCGGCGATCAAATCGTGCAACTCGATGAAGGGGAGATGTGTGACTTCGGCCATGGTACCCAGAGAGTCGCGAAAGTCGTGACAAATGCACAACATGCGTGCATTTTGCATCGCAATTACGCCGTGCAGTGCAGAGGCAATCAAGCAAACCTAAACTTTCCGCAGGGAGTCACCGGTTTTCAATTTACCGACATTGCTCTGGCGGAAAATGCGTTTTGTGGCATTTTCGCGCGGACGCATTCCTTATTTTGTCAGGGGGAATCCGCTGTCGAGTCGGGTATGCCCTCGGGTGACGGATACAAACAGATTGCCGCGGGTCGCGATCACGTCTGTGTTGTAGGAACAGGGGACACATTGACGTGTTGGGGTCCCGTGTGTTCGGGTGGGGGATGTTGGCATAGGAGCGCGAGCGTCTCACCCACGACAGCCAATTCCGTGGATACCGTGGTGGTGAGCGACGTGCGGTTTGTTGATGCTTCGGGCAACGTGACCTGTTACGTCAAGAAGTCGGACAGTTCGGTCACCTGTTTTGGCGATGATGGAACTGTCAGTGTTCCTGGGAACATGACAAGTGATTCTTACCGTAAGGTTGCCGTTGGCGGCACGTATGCTTGTGCTTTAACCGCCGCGGGGGGTGTGAGTTGTTCGGGCACGGGAGACGGCGGCACGGGTTTTCCAACGGGAACAGGCCACACGGACCTACAAGCGGGCGCGAGTTTTGCTTGCGCGGTGGACGGCAACGGCGATGCAACGTGTTGTGGAAACGCGGGCGACATCGCGAACACAATTTTTCACGACGGTGAATCATCCGTGGCGGTGTTGCACATCTTTGGTTCGGGTGCTTCGGCCCACCATTGCACATCTAAAACCGACGGGACCGTTTTTTGTCAGGCGAACAATTTGTTCAATCAAGTTCCTCCAAATTTTGCCTTGGGTCCCTATGTTCGTGTCTTCGCCGTGCAAGACACGACGTTTTTATTGGATGCGGCGGGGGCCTTATCGTTTGTTGGCCAAGAGGTTGGCGGCGTTGGTCCGCCGGTCGCGGTCTCCGCGGGCAAGGTGTTGGATATCTCCAGTACCGGCGGTGGCAATGGCTTTAGCTGTGCCGTGGTAGAGGGGGCGACTGCGGCGCAGGGTTCTATCAACTGTTGGGGAGCGGGGACTTGGTCGGTTCCCAGCGGTTCGGACTTTGTACAAGTCGCGGTCGGGTCGAAGCGGTTTGTCTGCGGTTTGCGGGCGGGGGGTGGTCTCTCCTGCGCCAACTTGAGTAGTTCCCACATGAACGGTAGAAGCGATTATAGGAGCCTTTCCGCGGTTTCTTCGCACCATGTTTGCGCCGCGGCGCCTTCGCAAATGCGATGTTCGGCTGGAAACTTATCAATGAATTCTGGCGGGGGTCGGAAATTTACCGCCAGTCATATCGTTGGCGATATTCTTAACTGGGCTATAGCCGCGGGGATTGTCAATGCATCGGGCATCGCATCCGAAGGCGGCAGTCTGAGTGTTAACGGCCGGCTTCTTAATGGTAATGTTTCTCTAAGTAATTTTTATAAGGTTATTGGAATTTTAGACATTAACACGGTAGACGATTTAGTAAATGTTGTAAGTAGGGGAGTCGGTACGGATTTGGAGGTTTGTGCCCTGCGGCAAACAGGAGAAATTGTGTGCTCTTCGGCGAACCAAACCATGTCTTTAATGCCCGCGCCCGCAGGGGTTCGGTTTGCGGACTTTTCTTTGGGAGACTCTCACGCATGCGGCCTGGAAAAGGACACGGGGTTACTTTATTGCTGGGGGGACAATGCGTTTGGCCAGGCACCTCAGCTGCCTTTGAGTAACCAAGATCCTGCTGCGTTTTCCGCCATCCAGTGCCCGCCGAACGTGACATGTCGGGCGTGCAACTTTAGCTGCCGGCTTCAAAACGTTTCTTAGGCTTGGCGGCGGATGAGGGATAGAAACGACATGGGGGTTGTTTGCATGAGATTGGTTATTGCTGTCGCAGTGTCGCTGTTGTTGTTTGGATGCCCCTTCAACCTCGGTTCAAACGAGGGGTTGGGGAGCACGCTGGCGCAAACGCCGCCGGCGCCCGATGTCACGAGACAACTGGCTGGTGGAACGACGCCCCAAGTCCCTGGCGAAGATAGGGATTCGTGCGCGGGCGGTGACTGTAGACCGGAAGATACAACTTACCACGGCACGCAAACCTGTGAGTTGCTTGGGTATAGAGGGGGGCAGCTGCGGTGTAAGGACTGCGAGGTCGATCGATCCGACTGCGCGGCACAAGGTTTTTGTGGTGACGCAATAGTGCAAGGTAGCGATGAGGTCTGTGAAGTGGGTCAGACGATTCCATGCAAGGATCTACCTGTTTCACTGCAGCCCGCCGATGCGCCGTATCGTCAAGGCACGGCTAGATGCAACCCGCTGACATGCATGTGGGACAGGAGCGTGTGTCGCCCGTGCACGGGAGATTCCAACGCCGGAGAGCAGTGTTCCCTGGGCCAAACGCAGGATTGCCATACGGTTGACGCAAAGTATCAATCGGGGCCAACGGCCTCTTGCGACACGCTCACGTGTCAGTGGATGACTCATGCCTGTCATGTTTGCGGCGCGGGTGCGGGTGACCAATGCGCGGTGGGCCAGACCCAAGACTGCACCCTGTTCACGGGCGAGAATTTTAAGCAGGGGTCCACCGCCACGTGCGATGCGACGACCTGTCAGTGGGTCAAGAGCGGCTGCTCTCGGTGCACCGCTAGTGGCGGCGAGGAATGCGCGGTGGGTCAAACGCAAAGTTGTACAGCGC
>JBCCEG010000164.1:0-4197 GCA_039030455.1 Myxococcota bacterium
CCCTGGTGTTCGCGTGACACAAACTTCTTGCTTCCCCCGCTTTTGGCCGCCGACCGACTCCCTTGGCGACAGCATAAAAATTGAGAGAAGATCCTTTCTTGTTAGCTATGGGAGAATGCAAGCGGAATGTCAAGGGAAAAAACGGTCAAGGCGATGTCAAGCCGCCACACGCCAACGCGGGGCGACAGCGAAGGGATGACAGACAAAGATCATGCAACATGCGGGGATCAGTAAAAACCTCCGTGGCGCACATGAACGGCCAAGACGGCGTGGAAGGAAAAACGCTGCCGCGTGCCGAACAAGGCTTGTGGCGGATGCGGAAAAGGCTGTGCGAGGTGGAACGCCGTGAGTGCTTCATCATCTAAATACGCAAAACCACTGCGGCGGGTGAGCCGCGCCCGCACAAGGTTGCCGCCGCGGTCGATGGTGACGCGGACAACGGTTTCGTGATGTCGCCCTTGCATACCCAGGCCGTTGGGGTTGTGTCTGTTCAGTCGGCGTTGCGGGTGCCATGCGGCCACCACGCTCTCTTTCATCCGGTTAAAGAACGCCGCGTGACGCCACTGCACTGTGTTGAGTTGCACAAAATCGCCTGGCGGGATGTCGGGCAGGTCGTCCGGCGAGCCGGTCACACCGAGCCGCAACTCCCGCCACGAGGGAAACAGCCGCGGGGCGGCTTTGTTTTTGCCCCGCAAAGTTCTCACTTCGTTCGATACTTTGCGGGGACCCCGTTCGCTTGCTTTGTCGTCTCGGTGAGCGTGGTTTTTCTCTGTTTTCGAACGTTCCACCGTCGTAGAGACGCGATGAATCGCGTCTCTACTTTCTGGGGAACTCCCGAGTAGCCGCCCGACTTTCTTGCGCGGGTTTTTCGTCGCGGTGTCCCATTCCGCCAGCAAGTCCGCGTGCGCGGGGCGTTGCCGCTTGCGAGGCGGGGGAGTGGTCACGACCTGGCGCGGCGGGGATTGTTGCACGGTGTTGGGTGCTACTGATCGATAAGAAATAGTGGGTGCCGGTGGACGTTTCAATTGCGCGGCGGGGGCCCGGGGCGGCCAGGCAACGAAGACAAGCACGTGCAGCAGCGCGGATAGAAGGCAACAGAGAGGGAACAGAACCCTGCCGCTGTCCCCGTCCTCGCTGTTTGCCCCATCCCGCCAATCTTTTTGCATCCTGGTGGTGGAGGGGTCGGGTGTGGTAGGGTGGACCGTTGTCATGGATACCGTAGGAACTCATTGCCTGGCACTAGGATTCACGGGATTGGTCGGATGTGGGACAGTGGAGATGACAGTGGAAAACCGCACGCTTTATCCAAGCCGGTCATCGCCGCAATCCTATCAATCCCTCTGGTCTGCGGTATTAGTTTAACGCAAAGGCATGCGCAAACCTCCCATCACCCTGCTGTCGGCGCAGGAAGTCGCCAAGATGCGGCGCGCGGGCAAGTTCGCCGCCGAGCTGCTGCATCACCTGGGCGGTTTGCTGCGCCCGGGTCTTTCCACCCAAGCGTTGGACGACGAAGCTGATCGGTTTGTCCGCGCGCGCGGCGGACGCAACGGACCCTTGGGTTTTAACGGCTACCCCAAATCCATCTGCACCAGCATCAACAACGTGGTGTGCCACGGGATTCCAAACCCGCAACACATTCTTAAGGAGGGCGACATCATCGGCATCGACGTTAGCCCTAAACTGGACGGCTATCACGGTGACACCTGCAAGACGTTTTGCATCGGCGAGGGTTCCCAGCAGGCCAAACAGCTGATCGAAGTGACACGCGCGTGCATGTGGCGCGGGATTGCCCAGGTGGCGCCCGGCAAGCGGATTGGCGACATCGGCGCGGCCATCTCCGAGCACGCGGCCACCTTTTCTTACGGGGTCGTGCGCGATTTTTGCGGCCACGGTGTCGGCCGCGAGTTGCACACCCAGCCCGACATTCTCCACGTGGCCAAGTGGGGGACCGGCATGCGCATGCAGCCGGGGATGGCGTTTACCATCGAACCCATGATCAATATGGGGAATTGGCGCATTGACATTCTTTCCGACGGCTGGACGGCCGTCACGCGTGACGGTCGGCTTTCCGCCCAGTTTGAGCATACCTTGCTGGTGACCGACACGGGGGTCGAGGTGCTCACGCTGGCTCCCGGCGAGTCGGCCGCGGATTATGCATCTGAATCAACCTCGTGAATCCGAAAATCTAAGTCCTAGTTTGGCGTGGACGTGCTTGCCCTTAGTCGCGTTTGGCATCGCGTTTGGGCTGTTGCTGTTGGTTAGCCTCGCGGCGCCTGGGTGGATAGGGTCCGCCAAATCAGTTCCCGTAAGCGCGTTGGCCGCGTTGGTGGTGACCATTGCGTTAAGCCCCGGCCGGCGCAAGGCGACCGTAGGGGCGTTTTTTCAGGGGATGCGGCAAGACACGGTGCTGCGCATGGGCGGCATCTTTTTGCTGGCCGGTGTTTTCGCCGCGATTGGTCAAGCCATCGGCGGCATCAACGCCATTGTGGCCATGAGCTTGCACATATTGCCACGGGGTTGGATCTTGCCCGGACTGTTTGGCGCGTCTTGCGCGGCGTCGCTGGCCATGGGGACGTCAATGGGCACCATTGCCGCCGTGGTTCCCATTGCCATGGGCGTGGCGGCGTCGGGGGGAGGATCATCCTCCGTGTGCGTGGCAACTGTCATCGGCGGTGCTATGTTTGGTGACAACCTTTCGGTGATTTCCGATACCACCATTGCCGCCACCAAAACCCAAGGGTGCGGCATGCGGGACAAGCTGTCGGTCAATGGGCCGATTGCCACATGCGCCGCCGTGGTCACCGTGGTTTTTCTCCTAGCCCTGGGATCTTCGTCCCACACGTTGCCGCAACCCCCCTCGGTGGGTGTTTCGTGGTCCGCCGCGTGGCCCTATGGCGCCGCGTTGGCGCTGGCCTTGTGCGGCGTTCCGGTCTTGTGGGTGCTGGGGATAGGCATTGCGTTGTGCCTGGGGGTCGGTTTGGCCGCAGCATCCTTGTCGGTGATCCAGCTACCCCGTTTGCTTGTGGTCGGTTGCATGAATATGGTTGATGTGTTGTTGGCGTCGTTTTTCGTGGCCGGGCTGGTGCAAGTGACGCAAGAGCGGGGGGGACTGCGGGGCATTCTGCGGCGGCTGCGGCGGCATGTACGATCCAAAAGTGGCGCGGAGGCAAGCGTTGCCGCGTTGGCCGCCGTCGCGGACATCTGCACGGCCAACAATACCATTGCCATCTTGCTGTGCGGGCCGCTCGCGCGGCGCATCGGCGAGCGCTTTCAGCTGGATCGGGCGCGCTGCGCCAGTCTGCTAGATATCTATGCCTGTCTGCCGCAGGGGTTGTTGCCATACGGAGCACAAATGTTGTTGGCCGCGGGGTTGTCGGGTATCTCGGCGTTCCACATTGTTCCCTACGTTATCTATCCGGTAGTCCTGGGCCTTTTTGCAGCCGTCGACATGGCATGGCGGCTTGCTAGGAATTATGAATTATGAATTATTATTTATGAGTTTTTCATGTGATAAAAGTTCGTATAAATAACGCTCCATTTTTGTCATTCCCGCGAAGTTGGGAATCCAGAAAATGTAGGAATGGAAAACAATTTGGGGGATTGGTGAATTTGTAACATTATTTTCCAGGAATGGTATTATTTATGAGTTTTTCAGATGTTCTATCACTCATAATTCATAATTTTCACGCGCGGAGTCCTTGTTGTTGGCTTGCCGCGAATTGCGTCGGCGCATGCAGCAGTCAGGATTAAGATCAGGGCCGCCGCAAGAGCCTTGCAGTTCCTTACATTTGCCGTTGCGGCTTGTAATGACCCCGATCGCCATGCCGCCGAACGCGACGATCAAGACGGCTAGCACCAGGAAAAATAGACTCACATATGCTCCTGCCTCGGTCGTGCGGACTCTTTTTTTAGCGGGAAGGTCTTTTGAGTTTGTTGATGCGGTATCGCGACAGTCGCGTCACTTCGGCGATCGTCGTGACGGGCATGCCTTTGCGTAGCAGATTGTGCGCGATCTCCAACTTACCCTCCAACTTGCCCTCCAACTTACCCTCCAATTTGCCCTTTTCCAAACCTTTTCGCAGCCCCGCTTGCGTTAACATGTCCGCGATGCTCATCGTTTTGCTCCTTACCACGCCGTGCAGGCGGTTATTCAATCCCTTCATCATTATTCTAACATCCTCGGCCGAGCTGGTTCCA
>JBCCEG010000165.1:0-4140 GCA_039030455.1 Myxococcota bacterium
AAGCCGTGTCGGCCGGTGTACCCTGCCCCGCGCGTCAACCCATGCCGACACACCGGTGTTGGCCGCGCGCGCATAGACGCGGCCCAGTTCTGTCGAACGCATCACATACATACCCAAATGCTGAAACGTCGCCGACGACACGCCGAACCACGCGTCGTTAGTGACGTTGACGAGCAATTCCGCGCCACGCCGCGCAAATGCGCGACTCACTTCGGGAAACACGCCGTCAAAGCAGATGGCCGCGCCCAGGCGAACGACGCGGCCCGAGGGCAACGGGATATCCACCGGCACGGGTGTGTTGCCGATAACCTCTGGAAAATCGCCCGCGGCCGGCACCAAGCGTTTGACAACGGACTTTAGCGGCCAAGGCACGTACTCGCCAAAGGGCACCATATGGTTCTTATCCATGCGCCCAACCACCTGCCCCCGCGGGTTGAGCGCGACGGCCGAGTTGTAATACTGATCGCCCTGACGAACAACCGCCCCCACCACGCGCGCGGCGGCAACGGGCGGCAGCCCCGCCACTGCGGGCGCGCCATGGCGGTGAATTCCCGGGTAGGCCGCCTCGGGCCAAATGACCAACTCCGCCCCTTGCGCAATCGCCCGAGCCTCCAGCCGCGCATACTTCCGCAGAATTTGGTCGCCGTAATAGGCGGCACGATTTTTAATGCCCTGCTCAATGTTGCCTTGCAACAGCGCGACACGCACCGTCTGTTCAAACGGAGCCGGGACGGACAAGCGGTAGACACCCCACGCCAACAACACTCCCGTCACGGCGGCGGTGAGGAGCACGGGGGTACGCCGCGCGCCGCGCGACTTGGGGTCTCCCGCCCAAGCGATACAGCTATTCACCAAACCGATAAAAAAGACGAGGCCGTAGGTTCCCACCAAGGCGGCGGCCTGCCGCGGCACCGGCACGCTGCCCAAGCTGTACCCCGCGTTGCCCCAGGGGAACCCGTCGAACAACGTGAAATTGCGCAACCACTCCCACGCGCACAACACCGGCGGGAACACTGCCCACACCGGCCACCCCAAGGCCCGGGTGATCAACGCCGTCATGCCGCAGGCGGCCCCCGTATGCACGGCGAACACCAAGGCCAACAACACCGAGACGGCGCAACTCGATAAAAAAGGCACGCCGCCGAACACGGCCATGGCCACAACCACCCAGTGGGTAATGATGAGCAGTTGCACGCTCGCGGCGCCGAATCCCAAGACAAAACAATGCCATGGACCGCGACCTCGCATCGCATGGAGCAGCGGCACATAGCCCACCAAGCACAGCAGGCCGAAGACCCAGCCAGAGTTCACCGGCGCTTCTCCCAACCCCCGAATCACCAAGGGCTGGCTCAACCCTAGCAGCGCGCCCGATAACAACACGTATGGGAAATTATGAATTATGAATGATGAATTATGAATCTCTTTTGTCGTCATTTTTAGTCACCCATAATTCATAATTAATAATTCATAATTCTCTTTTCAGCTCACGGCGCATCAGCTCTTCAAGCACTTGCCCTGGCACGGCCGCGTCAAACAGCATGCGACACACCGCCGTGCAAATCGGCATGCGCACATCGTAACGTCGGCTAAGCTGTTGAATGCAGCGGGCAGTGTTGACGCCCTCGGCCACCTGGCCTAGTTCCCGCAAAATATCCTCAAGCGCTTGATCTTGCGCCAGGCGCAGGCCCACTTGACGATTGCGCGACAACCCCCCCGCGCAGGTGAGCATCAAATCTCCCACTCCCCCCAATCCCACGAATGTCATGGGAGCCGCGCCAAGGCGCGCCCCCAAGCGCATGATCTCCGCCAACCCCCCGACTCACCAGTGCCGCTTGCGCGTTGTGCCCCAGTTGCAAACCGGCGGCCACGCCCGAGGCAATGGCAATGACATTCTTGAGCGCCCCCGCAAGCTCTGTCCCCAGCACGTCGCCGCACGCATAGCAACGCAGCCGATTCGTGGACATGCCGCGCTGCACAAATCGCGCCGTCTCCACGGCATCGGCGGCGACCGTCACCGCCGCGGGCAGCCCCTGCGCCAACTCCGCGGCAAACGAAGGACCCGAAAGACAGGCAACTCTCAAACTCCGCGGATGAGCAGACTCCACGGGTGTAGAGACGCGATTAATCGCGTCTCTACCGGCATCCACGGCACTTCGCAGCGTCTGCTGAATCACTTGGGTCGGCAGCAACAAAGTCTCTGTTTCAATCCCTTTAGTCGTACTGACAATCACGCTGCCCGGCATGAGATGCGCCGCCGCCCGCGCCCACACGGAACGCAGCGCGGTCATGGGCAATGCCGAAACCACCAGTTGAGCCTCGGCCAGCGCCGCATGCAAATCGGTGGTCGCCCGCAAGCGGGGTGGTAGCTGAAGCTCTTGCAAGCGTCGCGGATGCCGATGGCGGCGGTTGATGGCGTCCGCCACGTCGTCGCGGCGTGTCCACAACAACACCTGGTGCCCTGCCCCACTCAACACAACGGCGAGCGCCGTGCCAAAGGCTCCCCCGCCCACCACGGCCGTCCGCAAGCGCTCACCGCCGTGCGTTGCCATGGGTTGATGTTCGCTTTGCATGACCACTCTCACACCTCGCAATTCGATGCACTGCCCGCATTGTGTCACATCGCGCGGCGGGCAGGCCAACGGGCCAAACCCCTAAACCGATACGCGAATACGAACAAAAGCCGCGCGTACCGGAGAAAACAACCCAAAAATATCGCCGGAAACTCCTGGCGATCTCAGCGTGATTCGCTCTTGACATCTCGCGCACGCCAAACGATATTTAAGCGAAGGAAAAGCAACAGGTGATTTTCATCCTCGATCCACGAGTGATCAAGGTGAATAAGATGCCATGAAAAGGAAAACGAACATGACGAAAAATACGCAACATCCTCTGGGATTCTCTTGGCTCGCCGTCGCGGCGTTGCTACTGGTTCAGTTAGGCTCGGTCGGTGCATCGGCCATGCAGCCCAACGATGATGAAAAAGAAAACCAGGACAGTCAAAAGTGGGAGTTTGTGTCCCACCCTTACCGCGTGGTGACTCCCGCCAACCGCCAACAGACACCGGTGTCGGCGGACCAGATGACACAGTTACTGGGCGCATTCCAACAACAAATGGCACAACAGATGGCGCAACAAATGTCGGCCATGCAACAAGCCATGCAGCACATGCAGCAGCAGACGGTGCAACAAATATCGGTCATGCAGCAAACGTACACGCAACAGTTGCAGCAAACACAAACCAAGGTTGTTCAGCTAGAAACGTCGAATAAAACGCTGAGACAGCAAATAGAGCTTATGCAACAGCAACCCAAAACTCTTTTATCAGCTGACCAGAACCTTGACGGACAGCGAATTTCCAAAAACGAAAGCGACGATGACGACGATGAAAAAGACGATGTGAAGGAAATGGCGGCGGAAGCTTTGAGTAAACCCTCGCCCCGCAACTTCCTAGCGAGTGTTATGGACGATGACGACAACGCCCGGGCAGACCGACAAAAATTGGTACTCATCCGGCAATCATTCACTCAACACGTGCCACAGCCCGAATCCGAATGCATCCCGTTGGATCATCCGCGGCAACCCAATGCTCCCAGCAACGAACATGCACGCGCTGAAGACAAAAACGCATCACCTCCGGCAACCGCGATTAAATCGCAACCCAACAAGCCCGACATAAACGATGAAGATGAAAAAGACGATGTGAAGGAAAGTAGCGACACCCGATTACGCATCGTAAGACTATTCGGAGGCCTAACCAGCTCTTCGGCACTGTGCCAAGCCGTCTGGAGCAACAACGAAGCACAAGCGCTGCGGGCGTTGCGCGATCCAAATGTCGCCGTCAGCGAAAAGTGCACCGAGAAAAAAGCCACCCCGCTGCACCTGGCGGCGTTTTATGGGAATGCCCGAATCAGTCAAGCACTGCTAGACGCGGGCGTGGATAAAGACGCCGCTACAAACGAGGGTGCGACCGCCCTGCACGCGGCGGCGTTTTCACCTTCCAAACACGCGCCGCGAGTCTTGCAAACACTGCTAGACGCGGGCCTGGATAAAGACGCCGCTATAAACGGGGGCATGACCGCTCTGCATCTGGCGGCGGCGAATACATCCGTACATGCCCCCCAAGTCGTTCAAATCCTGCTA
>JBCCEG010000166.1:0-4138 GCA_039030455.1 Myxococcota bacterium
CCGCCGACGCCTTCCAACTCGACCCCGATGTGCTCACCGAAATCGCGGCTCAACTGCAAAACCATCCCCTGTCCGGCAGCGACGCGGATGTGGAGGGAAAGCTCTATGACGAGATGGTCGGAGCCTATTGTCTCGGAGAACGAGGGGAATTCTTCACCCCGTCCAACATCTGCCGCATGGCCGTCGCCATGCTCAACCCCCAACCCCATCACCTCATCCTGGATCCGGCTTGCGGCACCGGACGCTTTCTCATCGCCGCGGCCACCGCCCTGCAACAAAACGCCCGCGCCCATTCTCGTGAACCCACGAAAACACCGGCGGCAACGTCGGGGGAAAGCGACGCAAACCCTTCCTTAATCGGTATCGATTGCAACCCCGAACTCCTCCGCGTCGCCAAGATGAACCAAGTCATGCACGGCCGACAAAACGGCGTTTTTCTCGCCGCCGATTCCCTGAAGCCCCCCCGTGACCTCCCTCCCGCCGCCGCGCGGCTGTTGGGCAACGTGGATGTGATCCT
The DNA here is from genome assembly GCA_039030455.1 of Myxococcota bacterium. GTDB lineage: Bacteria > Myxococcota > UBA727 > UBA727 > JABDBI01 > JBCCEG01. Next base: position 518 of record JBCCEG010000166.1, read on the forward strand.
GGCCAACCCCCCCTACGGCGAAAAGATGTTCGTCACCGACCCCAGCGTGCTGGAACAATACGATCTGGGACACATTTGGCGCAACGACAAAACCGCCGACACCTGGACTCAAACCCCCTCGATCAAACGACGCCAAGCCCCCGAAATCCTCTTCATCGAACGCTGCGTCCAATTCCTCAAGCCCGGCACCGGCCGCGCCGCCTTGGTGTTGCCCAACGGCGCGTTGGGTTCCCCCAGCTTGGCTTACGCGCGCGAATGGATCTTGCGCCACACCCGCGTGTTGGCGAGCATCCATCTGCATCCGGACACCTTTCAACCCGTTATCGGGATCCGCGCGAGCCTGCTGCTGCTGCAACGCAAGGCAAGCCCCACCCACGATCGCGACGACGACAAGGTGTTCATGGCCCTGGCCGAACATATCGGCCACGACCGACGCGGCAAGCCCGTTTACCGGCGCGACGACACCGGCCGCGAACTCACGCAAGACGTGGAGGAACGCGTGAAAACGTGGCACGAGGGAACAGTGCGGCAACAAACACGCACCGCGCGGCGCAAGGTGCTGGACGACACCACGCCGCGCATCGCGGAAACCTTTCGCGCCTGGCTGGAGCGACAATCCCGCTAGACCCGCCGGTGTGTTGGAGCGCGGTGCGAGCGCCGCGGCTGCGAGACGGCGCGAGGCGCTTGGACGCCTCCGCCCATCTCCTGCCCGGTCACGCCCTCCGGCGCAAACTCCAAGCCCAATCCGGACGATACGACCGCCTGGGAGACCTGGCCACTGTATGGCGACCCGCTTCCCTCAACGGCACGGCCGTTCCGCCCAACCAAGGCTTCCCGTTTTTCAGGTCAAGCCAACTGTTTGAGCTCCGTCCAAAACCCGCCAAGGGGTTCCAGCCCGACCGGATCCGCGACTCCCAACGTTGGTTCGTCCGCCCCGGCACCATTCTCTTGGCACGGACGGGCACGGGCATGGTGGGGCGAGTCGTCCTCGCCCGTGATGTGCACGCGAACAAGCTGATCTCCCGGGATCCCATGCGCGTCAAACCCCTTTGTCCCAGGCAACGAGGCTGGATCCACGCCTTTCTGCTCGCTCCCGCGACGCGCGCCATGATGACGGCGTGGTGTTATGGCAAAGACTCCGGATATATTGACCTCCCCCACGTGGCGGACCTGCCCGTGCCGCGCGTGGACGAGAAAACCGCCGCCGACTTCGAGGAAGACACCCGCCGGATCTGGCGCCTGCGCGATGACTCGCTGCGTTTCACGGTGGAAGCCGAGGCCCTGTTCGCCCGAGCCGTGGGAAAAACGTTCTCCCCGCGACACCCCGAGGCTGAAAGCGGCTTCTCCATCCCGTTTCACCATCTCAAGCACGGTCCCCGCTCCTTGGACGCTTGGAGAATGCACCCCCTTGCCTGTTGTCCTTGGGAACGTTCCCACGACTCAAGGCCTTCCACCGCCGTCGCCGAAGCCGGATTCGACATCTGGCAACCCGACAGATACAAGCGCGTCGCCGCCCCTAACGGTGTCCCCCACTGGAACGGATCGGACCTCTTACAAACGTCGCTGGAGCCCGCCAAGCGTTGCTTGGACGGCGCCTTTGGCGACCCCCGCTATCGCGGACGCGTGGGGCCGAATTGGATCCTGCTCGTGGCCGCCGGGGGGACACAAGGCAGCCTGGGCGCCTCCCTATTGGCCTCCAACGCCTTGCGCGGCCACGTGGTCACCTCACACGTCATTCGCATCGTCCCCCGCGCCGACGCCACCATGCCGCGCGGCTATCTGCTCACGGCTCTGTCGCATCCCACCCTGGGACTCCCACGCGTGCGGGCGTTGGCGCATGGATCCGTTGTGCAACACATTGTCGTGCCCGACCTGGCCCGCCTGCGCGTGGTTCGGCTACACCCCCGCCGGGAACAAGCCGTCGCCGACCTGGCCGAAAAAGCCGCCGCCTGTCGGTGGCGGGCCGCTCTCTTGGAACACCAAATCGCCCAACGCGCTCAAACCATCCTGCGCGACCTCGCCGGTTCGGACCCCTGAACCCATGGCCAAAACGTCGTGCTTTTTGGACTCGTCAACTCCAAAAAGTCATGCGTTTCGGATTCATAAACTCCAAAATGCCGCGCGTTTCGGCACACGGCCCGCCACCGCGCGGCGGGCCGACCCATCCAAAGTCCGACTTTAGATGGGTCGGAACCGATACCAAAACCGCCTGTTACGCGGGGGAGACGCACGACCAAGTCCCCAGTTCTCTTCCCGAACACGGCTGCTATAATGGAAACATCAACCCGAGCCCCTCCTCCAAACGCCTCTGATATACTGGCCGCGACCGCGAACCAAAACAGGATCCCGCAATGGCGAACACGAATCGAATAGCCCTTTTTCTCAACGGCAAAACCTTTTATGCCTCGTGGCGCGACAGCGCGAAACACCGCCACATCGATTTTCCCGCGATGACTCGCTGGATCGTTGACAAGGCGGGCGGCGACACCCTAACGGGCGCTCACTACTTCACCGGCATCGACGAGGACAGGGAACAAAATCAAGAGTCCGGCTCCCACAAATTGCGCGGTTTCCTGGAGATGCTTGTCCGCCAACCGGGATTCTTCACGCACCGCGTGCCGCGCAGGACCGGCGTCGCCACGTGCGAGCACTGTGGCGGGGAACACACCTTTATCTCGGACAAGGAAGCCGATCTCGCGTTGGCCGTCGAGGCGATGCACCTGGCCTCCGGCAACACTTTTGACACGGCCGTTCTTGTCACGGGGGATGGAGACTATGAACCCCTCGCGCGGCGGTTGCGCGCCATGGGCAAACGCGTCCACATCGCCGCGTGGGGGTCCGCGGGCGTGAGCAAGCGTTTGCGAGCCGCGGCTTTTAGCTTCATCGATCTCCTTGCCGGGGTGAACGCTTTCAGCCAAGAGGACTCCGCCGTCTCGGACGAGATCCTTCCTTTCACCGGGGAGCATCGTCTCGATACCTTTCTCTCCGAGATCGTGGCCGCGAGCAACAAATTCCAGGGCGGCTTTGTCGGTGTTGAATATTTCCTCAACAACTGGCGCTCCCCGCATCTAGACGACTCCGAGGACCATCGGCGCGGCGTGTTGAACGAGCTGCTCATGGAGAATTGGGTGGAAACACACGAAGCGGACAACGGCGACCTCGCCGTGCGTCTATCGGAGCGGGGCATCGAGCGGTTACAAGAGTTGAACGACGGCGCGGAATCGTGACCCTGTCCCCGGGTTAAGCTTTCGCCGAGTAGGGGGTCGCCTTCTTTTCGCGCGACGTCGCCGGTTTTCGGCGAGGCGGTAAACCAGCGGCCCCGGGCGCCGCCTGGAAGCGCAAGCCGGCCACGAACAAGTTGCGCGTCGTCTCCGCGGACTGCTTCAATTCATCTTCGCGCCTTAGCCCAAGGAGGCTCGCGATTCTCTCGAGCAAGCCCATGGCCGCCCTTTACTTCTTCTTGCGCAATGCCGCTAGCTTTTGGCGCGGCAAACCCGTCGCCTTGGAAATCACTTGGAGATCGACACCGGCCACGAGAAGATTGCGCGCGGTTTCCAGCGCCTTGTTCAACTCACCCTCGAGTCTGCCCTTCTCCAGGCCCTTCTCCAGGCCCTTCTCCAG
>JBCCEG010000167.1:0-4121 GCA_039030455.1 Myxococcota bacterium
CCGACCCGTTCCCATGCCTAGGCTTGCCGCCCTTGCGGGGCGAGACAGCGGGCGTGTATCCTGATCTGGTGCCGGGGGTGGTTGGAAGTGTCGAACGGGACAAAAACTGCTTGTCAAGATGAAGAAAGAGAAGATAGAATGACGGTAAAAAGTAAAAGTTTTCATAAGACGGTATAAAAAATTATGCAAAATCAAAACTCGCGTGCGAACGCATGTGCGGAATGTCGGATTCATAATTAAAAATGGAACGCTTTTTCAACACCGCCGGGCCGGTGAACCCGGCCAAGCACTACGCACTGGATCCTCTCCACCGCTGGGATCTGCCCGAGGTGTTGGGGCACATCGATCGAGAAAGGTATTTCTTGGTGCACGCGCCGCGCCAGACGGGCAAAACCACGTGTCTAAAGGCATTGGCGAAGTACGTGAACCGACAAGGACGGTTGCGCTGTGTGTATGTGTCGGCCGAGTGCGGCCAGGCCGCGCGGCAAGACATGGAAACAGGGATTCGGTCTCTGTTGAACGAGTTGGCCGTGGCTGCGTCCACCCAACTGCAAGATGAGTTCGTGGCACAACACCAGCAAGAAATTTTCGACGCGGCGGGGGCGACAAACGCTCTCAGAAATCTGTTGACCAAATGGTGTCAGCAAAGCCCCAAACCGCTGGTGCTGTTGGTGGACGAGATCGATGCGTTGGTGGGCAACACATTGATCGCCGTGCTCCGCCAGCTGCGGGCGGGCTACTGCGTGCGAGATCTGGCACCGTTCCCCCAGAGCATTATCTTGTGCGGCATGCGACATTTGCGGGATTATCGGATGGAGCTTGGTGAGGAAGGCCGCAAGGTTCTGTCGGAGGCAAGCCCCTTCAACATCAACTCCGAGTCGCTGCGGTTGGGTGATTTTTCGCAAGACGATGTCAAGGACTTGTACGCACAGCACACGCAAGAGACGGGACAGCAATTTGAACAGGGCGTATGCGAACGTGTGTTCGAGTTGACCCAAGGCCAGCCGTGGCTGGTGAATGCCCTGGCCTACGACGTGTGCTTTCGCGACAAGGCGGGGCGAGACCGATCCGAGATAATCACGGTGGGCGATATCGACACGGCCAAGGAAAAACTCATCCAACGCCGCGAGACGCATTTGGATCAACTCATGGCCAAGCTCAAGCAAGAGCGGGTGCGGCGGGTGATGCAGCCCTTTTTGTTGGGAGAAAACCGTCCGGTGTCGCTGGAAGATGGCGAGTACGTCATTGATCTAGGATTGCTCAAGCGTGCGTCCAACGGGGAACTATCGTTTGGTAATCCTATCTATCGCGAAATGATTCCGCGTGCGCTGTCTGCCGCCATGCAACAGGGCGTGACTCCCCGCCGCCCCGCCTATGTGGATCAAGAGGGTCGTTTGTGCATGGAGTGGCTCATGAAAGAGTTTCAACAGTTCTTCCGCGAGAACTCCGACAGCTGGCTTGAGGGGTTTCAATACAAAGAAGCAGGGCCGCACTTGATTTTGCAGGCGTTTTTGCAACGGGTGGTCAACGGCGGGGGCACGATCCACCGCGAGTACGCGCTGGGCCGAGGGCGCACGGACTTGACGGTCACGTGGTCGCTTTCCCCCGCGAACCAACAACCAGCCGTTTGTAGAGACGCGATTAATCGCGTCTCTACAACGCACGACAAAAAACAAACTATCGTTCTCGAACTCAAACTCGTCCACCCAAAACGTTCTGTTGCGAGTACAATGAACCAGGGGCTGGAGCAAACCGCGCAGTACATGGACACGCGCGGCGCCACCGAGGGCCACCTCGTCCTCTTCGATCGGCGCGAGGGCAAAAGCTGGGACGAACGGATTTGGGTGAAGCACGAGCAAGCGCCGGACGGGAAAGGGATTACGGTGTGGGGGCTTTGACCCACCGCCAAAAAAGGTGTTAGGGTATGGGCGCGTGAGGGAACTGGAGCGAGGAGAAGGCTATGACGTATGACAAATTGACAGTGGTGCTTGATATCGACGGGGTTTTGGTCTGCGATCCCATGGAAGAAAAAGAGGGGCGCCCCAAGGTGCTAAAGCACCTGGGCGAAGAGTTCGCCGAGAAGTATCTGGTGCCCGTGCAAGACTACGTTTTTCCGCTGTACATCGGCGTGCCCCAGCTGTTGCGGGCGTTGTGGCAACACAAGGTGCGCCTGGTGATCTTTAGCTCGGGCACCCAAAGGCGCAACGAGCTGCTGGTGCCGGCCTTGCTGGACTATGTGTTTGGCCCGGAGGCCGACAAGGCCAAGGAGGCAATCCCCTTTTACTCGCGCCACCATTGCATTGACACCGATAAGCTGTCGCGAACCGAGAGTGATCAGCTGCAACCGGACATCTCCGGGTCGTTCCACGGCTGGCTCAAAAAAGACCTGCGGGCGGTTCAACCCGACCCCGACCGTCTGCGGGATACGGTGCTGGTGGATGACGACACCAGTTACATGCTCAAGGGGCAGGAAAAGAATTTTCTCTACGCGCACACCGGCCGCACCACCCCCGTGGTACCGCGAAAGAGCGTCATTCTTGAGCAGGGGAAAGAGCCCCAAGAGCTGGACGACACCTGTGGCCACTTCTACCACGCTTTTCGGGACTACGGCGTTTTGCGTCGCGCGATCGCTCTCATGGAGCAAGACGCGGCCCTGCGGCTGGACGACGCGCTGTATCGGGTGCAGGTCGAGCAGGAAAACACGACGTTCGACAAGAAATTCTATTATCCGTCTAGGAATAGGTTCGTCCTTTATCAAGAGGGACTGCAAGCCCTGCGAGAGGTGGATCCAGGCCTAGACTTTTTGCGGTCGTAATCCGTGTTAGTGGTGCCACAACAAATACCCGCTATAGCCCGCGTAAGGCAAGACAAGCAGCAAGCCAAACCAGCGCGGAACGGGGCGCGAGACGCGCATGGCGGGGAGCAGCAGCAGAGAATACCCTAGCAAAAGAACCCACTCGGAGGTGTCGATTCGAGGGACATGCATCGCCGGGGTATGCCACAGGGCGATGCCCAAGCCCAACAAGACATTATAAACGTTAGAGCCAAGAATGTTGCCCAGCGCAACGGCGTGATGGCCGTGGCGGAGGGCCGCCAGCGAGAAAGCGAGTTCGGGGAGGCTGGTGCCTAGTGCCACGAGAGTAAAGCCGACGAGGTGCTGCGGCATGCGCAATTCCGTGGCAATGTGTACCGCGCCGTGCAAGACAGCCTCGCTCCCCAACACCAAGCCCGCCAGCCCTAGCCCAAGTTGGAAAAAGCACTTGCCCCAGCTCCACAGGGTTGCGTCGGGAGGGGGTTGAGCTTTTCCTTGCCGTTTGGCTATCCGCAGGGTGTGATACAATACAAAGACGAAGCCTGTCAGCAGGAGTCCGGCACTGTTGGGTTGGGTGACCGGCCATTGCAAAATGCCGTAGGCATACAGACAGGCGCCGAGCGCGAAAGCCCACTGCCGCCGCGCGCTTGCCCCGTCTATGCGCATGGGATGTAGCAGCAGGGTGATGCCCAACACAACAGCGATGTTTTGGATATTGGAGCCGATAATGTTGCCCACGGCCACGTCGATTGCATCGGCGGGGGCTAAAAGAGAAACGCTAATTTCGGGCAGCGAGGTGCCGATGGCCACGAACGTTGCCGAGGCGACGCCCGGCGCGATGTGTAATCGCTGCGCCAGGTGAATGCAGGCGGAAACCAGTGTTCCTCCTGCTTGCAAGAGCAGCAGACAGCCGGCGATGAGGATGAGAAGTTCGAACACGGTTCCCGTGATTGTGTGATGTCGCTTTGTAATAACTGTTCGCCGTGCTCGTGCATTCCCCCGGGACCGGTTTAAAGTCGTAGAGCTTTTTTGAGCGGGCGCGGGTTCTTGCGTCGATGTTAGTTGTATAGTATATTTACAAAAGAAATGAGAAGGAGACAATTATGCTGATCCAACCAGGCTGCTACCCCGACCCCAGAAACGACCACGCCTTTTTATCCCCGCAAAGTTTTCGCTGTCGCTCAATACTTTGCGGGGGCCCCTTTACGGGTGAAGGAGATTGGTCGTGCTAGGTTGCTATTTGGATCCAAGGAATGACCACGCGTTTCGGCGCATTTTCGGCGACGAAAAGCGCGAGCCGGTGTTGCGA
>JBCCEG010000168.1:0-4119 GCA_039030455.1 Myxococcota bacterium
CGGCTGTCTGGTTCAGATCGCGGTTAAGCTTTTCGCGCGCATGGCCGAACTGTTTAAGATGTTCGGCAAGCGGCCCCCCACCCATTTGGTTTAGGTGTCTGGAGAGTGCCTCGAATTGTTTTGCCACGAGGGCCGGCGGCAGCTCGAACGGATGCAACTTGTTCAACGCGGTTTTGGCCGCGTCGATGCGATCGCGTCGTTCTCGCTCTTCCTTTTCTTGAGTCAGCGACCGCGTGATCTCTTGTTTAAGTTGTTGCAGGGATTGGATGTTGTCCGACACGTCCTTGGCGAATTCGTCATCCAGCTCCGGCAACTTTTCCATTTTGACATCTTGCACGCGCACGGAGAGGGTTGCCTGCTTGCCGCGCAAGTGGGGATGGGCATCGGGAGCCAGCGTAACCGAGCACGAAAAGGATTCATCCACCCGACGGCCCACGAGCGTTTTGTTTAGCTCGGAGGGGGAAAGGATCTTGCCCACGCACAAGGGCAACTCGTCGAACCAGAACGGATCGATGGATTTCCCATCCACGGTTCCCGTGATGTCGCACCAGACAAAGTCGCCTTTTTGAATGTGCTCGCGCGGGGCGATGGGAACGTGCACGGCCTGCCCGCGCCGCAACCGTTGCAACGCTGCCTCCACCTGCTCTTCGCTCACGGTGTACGTGGGCAGTTCGAGTTTAAGGCCGCGCCAATCGGCTAGTTGAATTTCAGGTTGCACCTGCACGCGCAGCAGGCAGGTGACATCTTTTCCAGGCGTATAGACCGGCTCGTCCGGTCGTGCTTGCTCCACGGGAGACAGGCCGGATTGCTCAATCACTCGCGGATACATGCGTTGCACCAATTGCATGGTCTGTTCTTGGACCACTTCGGCTTCGCAGCGTTGGCGCACAAGCGTCAGCGGAACCTTGCCGGGCCGAAACCCCTTTAGACGAAATCGCTGTTGCAACCGCCGGAACTCCAGCTCCATCGGCTTCCGCAACGCCGCCGCGTTCAGGGTGAGGTGGATGGCGCGCTCGCACGCCGATAGTTGCTCGATGCGAAAGCGGCCTTCGGCAACCGTTCCTTCAATTGCGGACGTCATGCAATGTAATCTCCTTACCTTGAACTAATGATACTGGATTCCCGCTTGCGCGGGAATGACAAGGTAGGAACGTTTTTTCGTGGTGTGGTATGACACACAAACACTGGTGCGAGCGAAGGGACTCGAACCCCCACGGCATTGCGGCCACTGGAACCTAAATCCAGCGCGTCTACCAGTTCCGCCACGCTCGCTTTTTCCTCCATTTGGGTAAGTGTACCGCCGCAAGCCTGTCTGGACAATGTACCCGCCTGTCGGAGTTCTTTAGTAATGTCCCCCTGTGCGTTCATTAGAGACGTCCCCTTTGTTGTTTCTGTAGGACTCAGAAACAGGAGGGGAACAAAGTTGGTTCAGATCGACGGCTCTTACCAACGGGAAAGTGACTTTGCTCCATCGAGGCGAAAAATTAGCCTATATTCCCTGGAAATAGGGCGAAGCTTGGGATTGCCTTCTCGACAGCAAAGCCCTCAACCCTCATCTGGACAGGGTCAGGCAGAAGCAAAAGAGACAAACGGGCTGGAAACCCGCTAATGTTCCTCCCCGCCTTCTTAGGACTCCGCGGCAGCCGCGCCAAGGGGACATTTCTAATGAACGTTGACAGTATCGTGGGTAACGAGAACAAAAAGTGAGCGTCGGTTGTTGTAGGGTGTGCCGGACGGGGCAGCGTATGGTATATCGTTGCAGGGGAAGGTGGGGTGGAGTAGACAAAGGAGCTAGAGCAGCGTGTGCGGGATTATAGGCTACATTGGCCGTCAGCCGGCCCAGCCCATTTTGTTAGAGGGATTGCGACGCCTGGAATACCGAGGCTACGACTCGGCTGGGATCGCAACGTGGGATGAACAGCGTCGCAGGACGTGTATTCGTCGTACGGTTGGCAAGGTGGATCGGCTCCATCGTTTGGTACAGCAAAAACCTTGTTCGGGTGTGGTGGGCATTGGACATACGCGGTGGGCAACACACGGACGGCCGACCGCGAGTAATGCCCATCCCCATCGCAGCGGGTGTATCTCGCTGGTGCACAACGGCATTGTGGACAATTACAATTTTCTCAAGGGTCAGTTGGCAATCGACGTCGGGCTGAGCAAAAGCTTGTTGGCCGAAGAATCGGACAGTGCCGTGCTCGCCCGCCACGTTGCTTGGGCCAAGCACGAGCATCGCGAGATTGAAAAAGCGGTACCGCGTGCGCTCGCACAGGTGCAAGGGACATTTGCGTTGGCGATTTTGGACGCGGACGCGCCGGAAAAATTGATCTGCGCGCGACGCTCTTCTCCTCTGGTCGTGGGGTTGGGTGAGGAAGAAATGTACGTTGCGTCGGATATCTGGGCGCTATTGTCGCGCACGCGTCGTTTCATGGTGCTGCAAGACGGCGACATGGCGATCGTGACAGCGCAAGGCGTGCGTGTGCTCGACGAACAGGGCGAGCAAAAGCAGCGACCCGTGCATGTCATTGACGATGTGGATGCCCAAAACGACAAGAAGGGGCACAAATATTTTATGCACAAAGAGATTCATGAACAGCCCACGGTGGTCAAACGGGTTCTCCAGCGGGGCTGCGCCCCTTTGCTTTTTCCCCACAAAGTTCCTTCGGAACCTTTGCGGGGGACCCCTGTTGCCACATCCGGTGCCCCTCGCAACGTTCCGATTTCACCGGAACTTTTGGTGGCAAACCCCCCGCGGGGGGTCGTGCATGAGCTTGCGCAAGCCGATCGCATCGTGGTTGCCGCGTGTGGGACCTCTTTATACGCGGCCCTGATGGGCGAGTACTGGATCGAGCAGTTGGCGGGGGTCCCCGTCGAAGTGGAATTGGCGAGCGAGTTTCGCCATCGCCGCTTTTTGACAACGCCTCAAACAGCGCTCATTGCCGTCTCCCGATCGGGTGAAACAGCGGATACCGTGGGGGCGCTCCATGCGGCCAGGCAAGTAGGTGTTTCGCGCATTCTAGCGTTGTGTGACACTCCCCATTCGTCACTGACACGCCTGTGTGATCGGCATCTGGGGACGCTGTACACCCATGCGGGGGTGGAGATCGGCGTTGCCAGCTCCAAGGCATTTTTGGCCCAGGCTCTTTCATTTTACTTGTTGGCTCTTGCCTTGGGGCAACGTCGGGGCGTCTTGACCCAAACGTGCGTCCGTTCGCATCTGCAGCAGCTGGCCTATCTGCCTCAGGTGATTACGGCGGTGCTGGCGCAACAAGAAGCCATTCGAGGCATCGCGCAAGAGCAGCTGCGCACGCAAGGCATGTTGTTTATCGGGCGAGGCATTTTTTATCCACTTGCGCTAGAGGGAGCGCTGAAAATGAAAGAACTTGCCTATGTGCACGCTCACGGGTACGCCGCCGGCGAGATGAAGCACGGCCCCATAGCCCTGGTGGATGACAAGCTGCCTGTCGTTGCATTAATGGCTTTGGGAGAGCACCGCAACAAACTGTTGGCCAATGTGCGAGAAGCCCAAGCCAGGGGTGGTCGCATTCTCGCCGTTGGGTGGGAACGGGATGAGGATTTGTTCGACTTGGCCCAGTGGTCTATCCGACTTCCCTGCCCGGTCGAGTTGACCTGTCCTTTTGCCGCGGCCGTGGCGCTGCAGTTGTTGGCCTATCATGTGGCCGATGGCAAAGGGATGGATGTGGATCAACCCCGCAATCTTGCTAAGAGTGTCACGGTGGAATAGATGTTGACGGAAGAACGCGAGGTGCGGCAACGCGCGAGTCTGCTAGAGCAATCGCTCCGCAAGGGCGATCCGGCACGGGTGCGTACTCTTTTGCAGTCGCAGCACCCCGCAGACATTAAAGAATGCATGCAGCAGCTCTCCTTGGAGTTGTGGCCGGGGCTGCTTGAAGCAATCCCCGAGTGGGAAAAGCGCGCCGAGGTTGTTTGTCAGTTGGAAGAGGCCCAGTGGCAGCAGCTTATGGCGCGGCTTGCGCCCGGGGATATCGCCCGGTTGATCAAGCACATGGAGTCGGACGACGCGGCGGATCTCGTGGGGTGCTTGTCCGATGAACAAAAACATCGTGTGCTGCCCGCGCTGAGCAGGGAAGACCGCGC
>JBCCEG010000169.1:0-4117 GCA_039030455.1 Myxococcota bacterium
ATCTCCTTGCTTGAGCTGTTGGAAAATCCACGGGTTGCCTAAGGCGCCGCGACCGATCATCACGCCGTCACAGCCCGTGCGGGCTTGCATGGCATGGGCGTCGGCCACGGTTGCCACATCCCCGTTGCCAATGACGGGAATGCGCACCGCCTGCTTGACTCGGCCGATCAAATCCCAGTCCGCCGTGCCGCTGTAGCCCTGAGCGCGGGTGCGCGCGTGCAAGGCCACCGCTTGGCAACCCGTTTGTTGCAGCGCTTGGGCCATCTCCACGCAGTTGATCTGGTCCGCGTCCCACCCCGCGCGCAGTTTGGCCGTGACGGCCGCGGTGGGCGGCACCGCGCGACGAATAGCCGCCACCACGTCGGCGGCCCGCGTCGTGTCGCACAGCAACGCGGAACCGGCGCCGGTTTTGGTCACCTTGCGCACCGGACAGCCCATGTTGATATCGATGATGTCCGCGCCCTCGTCGACGCATGCCCGCGCCGCTTGGGCCATGACCGCCGGATCGCCCCCAAACAGCTGCACGCAATGGGGTGTTTCACGTGCAACGTCGCGGATCAGGTAATGCAACGTCCGCTGATTGCGATGCAGCAGCCCCTTGGCGGAGATGAGTTCCGTTGGGGCCAGCCCAGCGCCAAATGACCGCGCTAGCACCCTAAACGGCATCTGGCTCACCCCAGCCATTGGCGCCAAGATGTAGGGCGGGTCAATCCCGTACGGTCCGATGCGCAACATGGAGAGGACCACAAATCACACGGATTGAAGGGATTGCAGGATAAATGGTTGGGACAAGGCGCTCGTTTTCACTCCCGTCACCTTCACTCTCCGACATCCGACAATCCATCAAATCCTATGAATCCGAGCAATAGGATAGCATGTTGGCAACAATTCCCCTTGTGTCATCCTCCGCGTCGTTATCACGACGCTGCCGGATGATGGAAGGAAACCGTAACGTATCACGTTACGGTTTATCGTTTGGCATGCTTCTTTTTTTTTGTCATTCGGTGTCCACTTCCGCCATTTTTCAAAGCGGCGTCAAGCCGTCGCACACCAAAACCCCCGTCTCCACTTCCCATCGGAACCTCGCGCACCGTCTGGGCGCCGCAATCCAGAGCCATGTCCCGCGTTTCCCAGTTCCCGCAGCCGATCAGCGGGGAGGGCAGAACAATGAAGAGCATACTGAATCCATCGACTTTGCAACCGGTTTTGTTAGAATAGGTGGCGTTACTTGAGAAAGAGCAAAGGAGCCCCATGCGGACACAAAACCCCAGAATCAACATCACGTTGGAAAGCGCGGCGGCAGGCCTGTTGCGTCACCTGGCGCACAAAGAGCACAAATCCGTTGCCGGGCTCGCGCGAGAGCTCATCGTCGAGTCGCTAGAGCGCCGCGAAGACGTGGCCCTCTCCGCCCTGGCACGGCTGCGGGACACGCCCCACGCAAAACGTGTCAAGCATGACGATGCCTGGCGATAGGCCCTACACCGTCGAATACGTTGCGGCCGTTACCCAACAGGACATTCCCCATCTACCCGCGCTCGCGAAAACGAGGATCAAAAAAGCGATCCAAGAGCGCCTGACGTCGGATCCTGTTGGTTTTGGTAAACCCTTGCGCTACAGCTTAAAGGGACATCGGCGTTTACGAGTCGGCGATTATCGCGTCGTTTACCGTATTGATGTCAAAACCCGCACGGTTCTCATCGTCGCCATCAAACACCGAAAAGACATCTACAGAGCGTAAAATACAAGGCGGGTCAATCCCGTACGGTCCGATGCGCAACATGGAGAGGACCGCAAATCACACGGATTGAAGAGATTGCAGGATAAATGGTTGGGACAAGGCGCTCGAATTTACTCCCGTCACCTTCACTCTCCGACATCCGACAATCCATCAAATCCTATGAATCCGAGCAGTAGGATAGCATGTTGGCAACAGTTCCCCTTGTGCCATCCGGCAACGCGAAGGATGACAGAATGAAGAGCATACTGAATTCATCGACTTTGCAAACGGTTTTGTTGGAATCGGTGGTGTTACGGGAGCTCATCGTCGAGCCGCTGTTTTTTCCGTGGAGGAGTAGACACAGGAGAATTCCGCGCATTTTCATTTTCCCTTGTGCGCTTTCCCCCCATTCTATCGCTCTGGAGACCCTGCGGTTGGCGGTTTTCCTCGGTTAACCAAAAGGGTACAACTCCCTTCCACAGCAACACTGTGTTACTAAAATTGCTCAAGACGATATGCTTGCCGTCGGGTGAAAAACCGATGATCGTCGCGGTGCCCGCCTGTTCCTCGATCCGCCTGATCTCGCGACCTGCCTCCACATCCCACATGCGTAGCGTCTGGTCAGCGTCTAGGGTGATCAACTGATGGCCGTCGAGCGAAAAGCAAACGCTCTTTACAAGGGATCCATGCCTGATCAAGACCTTGAATTCGTCGCCGCTGTCCACGTCCCACACGCGCACCGTCTGGCCATTACCGGCCGACGCCACGAACCTGCCGTTGGGCGAAAAGCCAACACTCCTTACAGAACCCGTATGTCCCTTGAAAACCTTGAGTTGCTCTCCAGTGTTCACATCCCACACGCGCACTGTCCTGTCTCCATAACCGCCAGCGGAAACCACCCGGCGGCCGTTGGGTGAAAAGCTCACCGCGTTCACCCAATCGGTGTGCTTGCTCAAGACCTTGAATTCGTCGCCGCTTGCCATATCCCACACGCGCACCGTCCGGTCGGCACCGGCCGTGACCAACCGGTGGCCGTCGGGCGAAAAGCCAACACTGGTTACAGAATCGGTATGCCCGATGAATTGCCGGATCTCTTGGCCGCTGTCCACGTCCCACACGCGCACCGTCTGGTCGTCACCGGCCGACGCCACGAACCTGCCGTCGGGCGAAAAGCCGACCGTGTTCACCCAACTGGTGTGGCCGACCAAGACCTGAAGTTCGTCGCCGCTTGCCACATCCCACACGCGTACCGTCCGGTCGGCGCCCGCCGTGGCCAGCCGACGGCCATCGGGCGAAAAGTGAGCGCTTTTCACGGAACCCGCATGATTCCCAAGCATCTTGACCTCCGCTTTCAACGTTTCCCGCTGCGTTGCCAAAAGTGGGGTGGATGTCAGACAGGCACCAAGCAACAGGACATGCATTTTCCTCATTTTCTTTCCTTTCGCGCCAGTTTTTCGCGGCGTTTTCGTAGCCTACTACGCTTACGCCGTTCCGACCAGACACTCAAACGCAGCACATAGTGGCAAAGAACACAATTTAGTCTAGCAGCGCATTCGTCAACCCCTCTGCCGGTAAAAAGTCACAGAGACAAGTTTTTTAGATGAGAGACGTTACCATATAACTAGATCACCAACCTAGTGCACGCCCTACCTCGCCCCCTGATCAGCTCGCACGCACCAAAAATGGCGCACCGCGCTAGCCACTCGCGCATCGAAGTCGCTGGGGAAACGCATCGTCATGCTCCTGGACGCGGGCGAGAGAAAGCAGGGTGCCGGTTTCGCGCCGCAGCCGATCCACGCCCAGCGCGAAGTACGCCGGATCCACTTCAACACCGATGCTGTTGCAACCGTCTTCGCTGGAGGCTGGGCAGGGCTGTCGTCCGCTCTTGCGGTCGTCGTTATGAAAAGCCGTGTGTCGATAGTCCGCGCGGCAAGCGGTCTTTGTTGGAGACCGCTTGCCATAAACAGGCGGTTGTCTTGTAAGCGGCCGCTGGACCGTGGCGAGCACGCGCGCTTCGCCGTGCGACGCTTAAGGGGTTGTCCGCGCCAGGAAGGAAAGACCAGAGGACGGGCCTGGGGAAACGCAGCACGAATCTTGCGGGCAGGGACCCGCCGATTGCCGTCACTTAGTTTTGTTGAGTCAGGGGAGACGAACAGTCGTTCACGCGGGCTAATGTATCACGCGATTAGTTAAGCCTGTCAATAGGCAATACAAACGGGATGTATCCGTTGAGGAGTTTTGCTCCTATCCCTCGCGCGGTGTGCCGTTTGGCGCGCGGAGCTCTTGAATGCGCTGTTGCGGCAGGGACGTTGCCTTGGCAATATCGGCCGCGTCCATCCCTGTCTCGATCAAGCGCACGGCGACTTCTTCCAAACCTTGCAGTCTGCCTTTCTGTATGCC
>JBCCEG010000170.1:0-4109 GCA_039030455.1 Myxococcota bacterium
CCATACGTCGTAGCTGGCGCCGATGCCGAAGAACGCGGCGGCCGAAACCAGCGTCGCCACGCCGTGACGCCGCACCAGGTCCGAACGCGTGCCGCTATCTGCAAACGCTGACGGCGCGGGGTTTGTCACATCATACCAGGCGCGCGTACGAAAGGGATTTACACAGACTGGCCTCTTGGCTGCGCCAAGAGGGACTTTCGCATTGGTCACAGCTGCGCGCGGGGCATGTCGGACGATTTCTAGCGGGGCGTTGCGCGCGACAGGCTCCCGCCACGCGCGCCCGTTTTGTCAGCAGTCTGCGGGCGTTTCTGCGTTGGTGCGCGCGCCAAAAACTCGCGTCTCTCGCCGTTGCCAGTCAACTGCGCGCGCCGCGAATTCCTCGCACCGTTCCACGGGGGGTTGGGGTCGACGAAGCTTTTGCCGTCTGCGGTGAAGTCCCAGAAGGGAGGGATCCGATTGCACTGCGCGATAGCGCGGCGGTGGAATTATTGTATGCTTGTGGCGTGCGCGTGAGTGAGTTGTGCGGTTTGGACGTGACGGACGTGGACTTGACGAGTCGAACCCTGCGCGTGTTGGGCAAGGGGAACAAGGAGCGGCTAGTGCCGTTCCACCCTTTCTGCGCGGAAAAACTGCACCGTTGGCTGACAGATGGCAGGACCGCATTGGCAAATGATGCTTCAGCAGGGGCGTTGTTTATCGGTCGGCGCGGCAAACGGCTTGCCGATCGCGTGGCGCGGAGGATTGTCGCCGCCGCGGGTGCTGCTGTTGGCTGCAGTGTACACCCGCACAAGCTGCGCCATGCGTTTGCCACGCATTTGTTGGAGTCCGGTGCCGACCTGCGCGCGATTCAAGAACTGCTGGGTCATGCGAGCTTGGCCACCACGCAGCGATATACGCACGTGAATCTCTCCCACTTGATGCGTGTGTATGATCAGTCCCACCCCCATGCCAAACGCCGGAAGGACCGGGATTTATAGGATTTGACGGATTGCAGGATGAACGGCATTATGAATTATGAATTATTAATTATGAATTATGAGAGCTTAAAAATTATTGATAAAAAGGCTCATAATCAATCATTCATAATTTCTTCCCGCAAATCCCGTGAATCCAGGTAGTAGCATGCTCGACGTTACTGTTGTGTGCGCCCACTTGGTGCTGATGCTCGGGGTCGGGCTGGCCGTCAGTAGAGGGGTTCGAGCACGCACACTGAGCGAGTTCGCCCTGGGAGGGCGTGATCACTCTAATTTGGTACTCGCCTCCACTTTTTTCGCCGCCGCCATGGGGGGCAGCGCGACATTGGGCAACGCTGAACGAGCCTTTCGCGTGGGCATCACTTACCCGTTTGTCTGCGCGGTTGGCTTTGTCGTTTCCGATCTTCTGGCTGCTTGGTTCATCGCGCCTCGGATGCAACGGTTCGCGGGCTGTCTCTCGTGTGGCGATATCATGGGTCGTTTGTACGGCAAGGTGGGACAGGTGAGCACGGGGTTGGCGACGGTGGCGTTGTGCCTCACGGGCACAGCGGCGCAATTGGTTGCCTTGGGGTACATCGGCGAGCTGTTGGGAGTGTCGCACCGGTGGGGGGCCTTTTTGGGCATTGCCACGGTGGTGCTTTACAGCACCTGGGGTGGCGTGCGATCGGTGGCCGTTACAGACGTTTGGCAGCTTGTCACCATGTTGGTGGCCGGAGTGCTGTTGTGCGGTTTCGGCCTTGCGCGCGTGGGTGGCGTGAGTTTGCTCCTGTCACGGATTCCCTTGGAACACGCGACGTTTTTTCCCACGCGCGGCAGCTTGTGGGAACATGTGGGGCTCCTGGTTATTTTCTCGTTTCCCTTTTTAAGCCCGCCCAAGGTGCATCGGCTGTTGCTGGCGCGCGACGGGAATCAGGCCGCAACGTGTTTGCGCGTCAGCGCCGTGCTCAAGGGGGTGTTGACGGTGATGACGGGTTGCACGGGTTTGGTGGCATTGGCGCTGGCGCCGCGGTCCGAGCCGAACGCGGCAATGCCGTTTGTCGTCCAACACGTCTTGCCGGTGGGCTTGAGGGGATTGGCCGTCGCCGGTTTGGTTTCGGCCATGATGTCCACCTGCGACTCCTTGCTCCATACCTCGGGCATCGCGCTGGTGCATGACGTGGTAGGGCCGCTGCGTCGTCTCATGGCGCCTGTCTCACGCGAGTTGCTATTCGCGCGCATTGCCACCGTGGGGTTGGCGGTGCTCTCGGTGGCGTTGACGGGTTCGGACACCAACATCATCGATCTTATTTTGCGTAACTTCGACATCTGGTTGCCCACGCTATTCGTGCCGCTGCTGCTGGGATTACTGGGGATGCGCGGCAGTCAACGCGCGTTTTTGTCAGGGGCTATTGCCGGAGCCTTGTGCTGGTTTGCGTGGTCGTGGACTTTTGTTTCGTTGGTTCCCTTGCGCCCCGCGATTCCGGCCGCTTTGTGCAATGCGCTCGTGTTTGGGTCCGTGTATTGGGTTGATAGGAAAGCAGGCAAACATGCTTGACGCGGCCATCGTGGCAGCCCACGTGGTGACAGTGCTGACCGTCGGGATGGTGGGCGCTCGCAGGAATCGTGGTGTCACGCTCAAGGACTTCGCGCTTGGTCGGGGCGAGCATCAAAGTTGGCTGCTCATCGGCACGTTCGGCGCCGCCGCCTTGGATGCCTCGGCCACGCTGGGCCAGGCCGAGTGGTCGTTCCGCGTGGGCATCACCGCCACGTTTATTTGCTGCGTGGGCTTTCCCGTCGCCGACCTGCTGTTGGCCGCGATTGTGGCGCCGCGCGTGCGGTGTTTTGCCGGTTGCATTTCGTGCGGCGACATTTTGGCGCGCTGTTACGGCGCCTCCGGCCGTGTTATCGGCGGTGTTGCCGTTGTGCTTGCGTGTTTGGTGACGGTGGGTGTTCAGATATCGGCGTTGGGGTTCGTGGGCGAGACCTTGTTGGGCGTGCCCGCGTCGCGAGCATCTTTGATGGGTCTGCTGCTGGTGACGCTGTACAGCGCCTTGGGAGGGATGGTAGCCGTGGCCCTCACCGACGTGGTGCAACTGGCCACCGTGAGTGTGGCCGTCTGTCTGCTGGCCGGAGCCTGTTGGATCCACAGCGGCGGGTGGCACGGATTGGCGGCAACCCTGCCAACAACACACATGGAATTATTCCCCACGCGCGCGAGTCTGTTTGAGCTGTTACCCCTCTTGTTCCTCTTTTGTTTACCTTTGTTAGGTCCCTCGAAAGTCCACCGGTTGTTGTTGGCCGACAGCGGCAATCAAGCGGCTCGATGTCTGCAAGTCAGCGCCCTGCTGCGAGGTCTCTTGACGGCGCTTGTTGGATTCGTGGGCCTGACAGCGTTCGCCATGGATCCCGCGCTTGGGGCGGGCCGGGCCTTGCCCGCTGCGGTAGATACCTTGTTGCCCGTGGGGGCGCGGGGCGTGGTGATCGCGGGATTGGTGGCGGCCATGATGTCCACCTGCGACTCGTTTTTGCACACGGGGGCCATCGCACTGATCCATGATGTTTTGGCGCCTGTTTGGCGCTCTTTCCAATTGTCATTCCCGCGAAAGCGGGAATCCACTGTAGAAACGGCGTGGTTGCCGTGGACCCGAGGCGCGGTGGTGGGGCTGGCCCTGGTATCCGTGCTGTTGGTGCATGACGGCGGCAGCGTGATTCAGCTGGTATTGCGTCGGTTGGATTTGTGGTTGCCGGGAATTGCGCTGCCGTTACTGTTGGGGTTCTTGGGCGTGCGCGGCAGCGGCCGAGGGTTTGTCGCCGCGGTTGTTGCCGGATACGGCACCTGCGCGGCGTGGAACCTATGGCTGACACCCGTGGTGGGCCTTGGCGGGCTGTTGCCCGCCATTGTGGTGAACGGGGTCGTGTTGTTGGCGTGGCCGGGGCGGCGTTGACTTCGAATTCGGATCAGCGACAAAATCTTGTAAAATGAGGTGGCTGCGGGGTGTGTGATTGATGTCCGAAACGAGTCAAAACGTCGCGGCGGTGATTGTCGAGCAAGGCAAGGTTCTCGACTTTATCGACGGCGCCACGCAGCGGCGTGAAACGCCCGAAGAGTACGTGCGGCAGGAGATTGCCAAGTCACTGGTGCGTGAGTACGGCTAC
>JBCCEG010000171.1:0-4097 GCA_039030455.1 Myxococcota bacterium
AAAATTTCGTCTCTCCTTTCCGGCGGAACCTCGCGCACTGCCGGGGCGTCGCAATCCAAAGCTTCACCCCGTGTTTCCTGGTTTCCGCGGCCAGCCCTGGAAATGTGGGTAATAGCAAGGCGCTCGGGGGTAGGGGGTGACAACCTTTCGCGAGAATGACAAGGTGGGGAACGTTTTTTTCGCGGATTGGTATAACCAGGTATCGATATTTATCACTCACTCACCCGCGCGAACCAAGCGCATGCTCGGGCACAATCAAATCTGCTCTGTTAAGACCCGCAACCCCGGCAATTCCTCACGCCCAAGCCACAATAACGGGGCGAGCGACCCACCGACAAAATGCAAGGAAGCATGATTCCGCCCCAAAGCACGACACGCGGCGGCGGCCTCCGCGCCAAGCACGATACACGATCGTGAACCTTGGGTAAGGCTGTTCACCACCGACCGTGTTCCGTCAGCGCATTGAGGTTGGCGCCATGCGCCCACGCCGCCTAGCAACAAAACCGTCCCTGCTTGTGCAATGACCTCGCCAAAACGCTCGCGCGTCATCGGACCAATATCCAATAGGGGAGCATCGTCTGTCATCTCACCCCAAGAGACAACACGTGGCGCGCTCCCGTCCTTGGTTTTGCAAGGGTTCCCTGTCGCCACCAGACAATCCCGCGGCAACTCCACCGTCACGCCCGCCGCCTTGGCGCGCCGCCATAACCGGGGCGACGACGCGGCTTTCCCGTTCCATGCAAGACGGCCGCCCACGCACAAGGTGTCGACGATCGGCAATATCCCTGCCGCGGCACGCAAGAGATCGACGGGGTTCTCCCCTCCATCTCCCAATATCGCCACCACCGGACGCGGCGGATCGTCGCGCAACCGCCGCAACGTTTGGAGATCTTGCCGCAACCCCAACCCCCCTAACCGGCGGGACATTGACCGAGGAACGGCGGAGAGAGAAGCATGGGCAAGATGGGAGCAGCCCAAAGCGTCGTTCACGTAGACGTCCGCCAGTGCCGCCAGGGCGCTAACGAACTCGGAATGCTGTGTGTACTCTCCTCGGTAAAAGCGCGTGTTCTCAAGCATCAACAGCCGCCCGTCACGCAAATCATTGACCAGGCACCGTACGCCCCCGCCAACACAATCGTGAACAAACACAATCTCGTGCCGCAGACGTTCTTGCAAACACTCCGCCACCGGCAGCAACGACAAGTGCCCGCGCACCTTGGCCTTTGGATCGCCACGATGCCCAACCACAATCACGCGCGCGCCTTGCCGCAGCAAAAACCGCAACGTGGGCACGACGCGGAGAACGCCGGCCGCATCAACCACGCGACCCTTGGGCGCCACCGCGACATCCAAATCCAGCCGACAGAGAACACGCTTGCCGGCCCACTGCGCTGCAGGGTCGTCGATCCAACGGATGGGCGAGATGACCATGGATGTCGCCAACGGATTACCGAATCCGATCGCCGGGATTGCCCATGACAAACACGGGTTGCGGCTTGTCGTCGCCGCAAGCCAACACCATGCCCTCGCTCACGCCAAAACGCATTTTGCGCGGCTTTAGATTGCTCACAAGCGCCAGCATTTTGCCTTGCAAGTCCTCCGGCGTCACATGGGGGCGCAGACCGGTGAGGACTTGTCGCTGTCCCAGCGGACCCACGTCTAGCACCAAGGCAATCAGCTTATCGCTGCCCTCCACCGCGTGCGCCCGCGCGACATAGGCAACGCGCAAGTCCACGGCCGCGAACCGGTCTATCGAAATCATGTTCGTTTCCATCTTCTTTTCCTTTTTGTTTGAAGAGTTTTGGATTGCGGTCGCTTGAGACCGCTTTGACTCTAAGCGCGGCATGGAAAGCGGCGTCGAGCCGCCGCACACCAAAGCGCTTCGCGCGTTCGTTTGGTCGAGCAAGGCATCGATCCGCCGCTGTTGCACCCGCTCACACAGGCGCTCGTAGGGGCCTAAACGTTGATCGGGCGTAAAACCTTCCGTCACGTTGGCAAACGTCAAGGGATGCTCCAAGCGCAGCATCCCTTCAACCTGTCGCGCCATGCGGGGGACAACAGGCGCCAGCAACCCCACGGCCACCTTGCTCGCCCACAATCCCATGGTCAACTGCCGGTGTGCTAATGCCGGATTTTCCTTAACACCGTGCCACGGCGTTGTCTGTTGTAAGTACACGTTAGCTTGGTGGGCGAATGCTTGAACGTGCTTGATCGCCCGCGCCGTCTCCCGCGCCCGATAGGCTTGCCGCACCGCGGGGACGAGATCCCGCGCGGCCTGTCGCAGCGCGTGGGCTTGCGCGGAGCTGTCCAGCCGTGCGAGCTTGCCGTCACAATGGCGGTGCAGCAAAGCGACCGTGCGGCTCATCAAGTTGACCACGCCGCCGACCAGCTCGCCGTTCACCTTGGCCAGCAGATCCGGCAGTGCCAAATCCATGTCCTCCACGCCGCCGCCGGACTTGCTCGCCAGATAATAGCGCAACGCCTGCGGATCCACCTGGCGCGCGAACGCGTCGGCGGTGATAAAGGTCCCGCGCGACTTGGACATTTTGCCGCCGTTTACCGTTAGCATGCCGTGCACCGCCAGCTGCTTGGGCAGTTGGTAGCCGGCCCCCAGCAACACGGCGGGCCAAAACAATGCGTGGAATGCCACGATGTCCTTGCCGATAAAGTGCACGATATTGCATTCGGGGTCTTCCCAGGGGGGCATAGCCCCCTTTCGTTTGCTTAAACCTTCCGCGCCGACGAAGCTGGTGGAAGCATCGCGGACGTTTTGATCGCCTGGGTCCCCGCCTGCGCGGGGACGACAAAAAGGAGGCACAGCCCCCTCGGAGTGTTTCGATTCCACCGAAGCCTCCGGCGGCAAGGGGTCCCCGCAAAGTATCGGAGCGGAGCGACGAACTTTGTGGGGAAAAAGCAAAGCCGCTTGCGGTCCCTCGCAAGGGGTCATGTAGCCGATGGGGGCATCCAACCACACGTAAAAGAACTTGCCGGGGTGGTCGGGAATGGCGATGCCGAAATAAGGGGCGTCGCGGCTGATATCCCAGTCGCGCAGGCCTTCGTCAATCCACCCCAAGACAAAAGCGCGCAGCTGCCGCGGCACGCCGCCTTCGGTCACCCAGCGCCTTAGCCTGGGGGCGTAGGGGCGGAGTTGAAAAAAGAGGTGCTCGCTGCTTTTGACTACCGGCGGGCTGCCGCTAAACGCGCTGCGGGCATCTTTAAGCTCGGTGGGCGCATACGTGGCGCCGCAGGCCTCGCACCCGTCGCCGTATTGATCCGTTTGCCCGCAGCGGGGGCACGTGCCGCGCACCAGTCGATCGGGCAAAAAGCGACCTTGCACCGGGTCAAACAACTGCTCGCGTGGGCGCGCCACCACATGGCCGGTGCGTTGCAGCCGCGCGAAGACTTCACGCACTTGCCGCTCGTGCGCCGCGCAATGGGTGGTGCCGTAGTCGCCGTCAAAGCCGATGTCAAAGGGGGCGAAGCTTGCTTTGGCCGCCTCGCGCCAGCGTTGCGCCACTTGTTGGGGCGGCAGGCCTTCTTTGTGCGCGCTCAGCTCGATGGGTGTGCCGTGGCTGTCGGCACCGCAGATGAACAACACTTCGTCGCCGCACATGCGCAACGCCCGCACAAAGATGTCCGCCTGCACCTTCTCTAGCAAGTGCCCCAGATGCATGGGACCGTTGGCGTAATCCAAGCCGCACGTCACCAACCAGCGTTTACTCACGACGATCCATTCTCCCTTCAACGAATTTCGTCATTAGTTTACACGGCCAAGGGAGGTTTGGGGTCTAAACAAAGCGGTGCGCGCAGCGCCTTGGGGTTGCACACGCACGCGTAGAGACGCGATTCATCGCGTCTCTACAGCGTAACCGCATCCAGCAGCCTTCTGTCATCCGGCAGTGCGAAGCACGAAGAGTCTCTCCGCGTTTTCCGACACGTGGGGAGATCCTTCGCGTCGCTGTCGCTCTGCTCAGGATGACAAAGGGGGAGCACTGCCGCTGTGTTCGGGGTGACAACGGGGAGCCGCGTTCGTGCTGGATGAATCGCGTCTCTACACACGACACGCATATTTTCACCGGCTCACAAAAAAAGTCGCG
>JBCCEG010000172.1:0-4084 GCA_039030455.1 Myxococcota bacterium
AAGGACGCGAAGAAGGACGCGAAGAAGGACGCGAGGAAGGCAAGAAGCACAAAGCCCGGCAAATCGCCCGAACCATGCGTTCCATGGGTATAGCCGTTGAAACCATTGTCCAAGCCACGGGGTTGACCCCCGAAGACATCAAGGGTTTGAGCTAAATAAGAGCTTCCGCGCATCATCGGATGCGTGAGAATGTCCGACACTTTTGTTCGCGCGGGGGAACGGAATTCCGCAAGACGATGAATCAGCCACGCTGTTATCCATTTGATCTATTCTGTTCTCCCACGCGCGAGCGACCCGATGCCGTGCTGTGTTTGACAGATCATGGCGGTGGCTTGCAGGTAGCGGCTAGCGATTTGGAATCGGTGTTGCATCCGTTGGAGCGCGAGCAAGCCGCCGGGTTCGGCTCACAGCGGCGGCGCGTCCATTACGTCGCGGGCCGGAGCGTTGCCAAGCGGGCGCTTGTTCGTTTGCTGGCGTCGCGCGGAGGGGAGGGATTGCCGTCGGGCTGGGATCGGTTCAGCCGCATCCACATTGCCAACGGCACGTTGGGGCAGCCGGTGCTGCGGCAACCGGCGGCTGGCGGCATTGGCGTTAGCATCGCTCACGATAATCGGGTTGCCGCCGCTTTGGCGTTTGACGAAGCGATTCCCATGGCTGTTGACGTGGAAGAGCTCGATAAGAAACACACAGACATGATTTGGGGCTGGCTCACGCCGCGCGAGCGCGAGTTGATGCGTGAGTTTAAGAATGGGGGTGATATGTGCACGGCGCTATGGACCGCGAAAGAGGCGTTGGCCAAAGTGTTGCGCGCGGGGTTGTCGTCGCTGCGGTTGTCTGTGTATGAGGTGGAGCGTTGTCAATGGAGACACACGGTGTTGGTGACGCACTTTTGCCGCATTCCCGCCTACGCGGCGGTGTCGTTTTTGTTGCCTTGCACAAACTCTTGGTGCGGCTTGGCATTGCCTCGTTGCGTGCTGAACGATGACTTGTTGCTACAGCTGCAACGTGGTTTGCTTTGTTCTTCTCATCCCACGAGATAGTTTGGGATAGGCCCCGCCAAGAATCCATAAAGACGATGAGGTCTCGAACAAACAGGTGGATTTGGTGGGGGCGGGTGTTCTCAGGCGGGAATAGAATGGTGTGTGTGGTATGTTGTAGGAATTGGATGTCGTTGTTATGGACAAGGAAGATCCCTGCATGAACGCTAAGCGTCTGTGTCCGAGCAAATTGCTCGTTGTCAGCGGCCTACTATGTGTGGCGCACGCATGCGGCAGCCAAAATTCCGGCAAAGCAAGCGACACGGAGGGCGATGTCGAAGAATTTTCCGTGAAGACACAAGAATATCTCAAGGATAGAATTGAAAATTGTCCAAAAAAGAAACACACGTGTTGGGTTCCTGGGAATAATTGTACATGGTATGAAGATATCGGAAAGTGTATGGTGAAGTGTAAAAACATTAAAGGGGGAAAAGATGTTAACCAAATTCACTTATGTTACCAAACGGAGCACTGTGGTTGGGACGGGAAAAGCTGCGTCAAGATAAAAAAGAAGTCCCCTTTTGAGGGCGTTCCCGACGATCTTTCTGGGTATTGGTGTATTGGTTATAACAATGTAAAAGAGTGTGAAAAAGATGAATTTTGTTCGGTAAATTCTGTGTTTGGTGGAGACGGTAAACAAATGTGTCTTCCTAACGTCAGGAACCTCTGCTATAAGCACAAGAAAGGTGAGTGTAAGGAGAAGTTTTCTTCGTCGTGTGAGTGGAGCACCAGCAAAAATAGGTGCGAGCCAAAAAGGCCTTAGGTAAGAAACTCGATAGGCTTTAATCGTTCATGCGGATGACGTGTGCTCCATCTAGTGATACCAATCCGCGAAAAAAACGTTCCCATCCTTGTCATTCCCGCCCCCGCCGGAGATGCTCTCTTGTTTGTCAAGCTTTTTGCAGAGCGCATTCTGGGTTGAAAGGTTGTTGGCCCTTCCAAAAACCCACCGATAGCCGACCTGGGTCCGAAGGACCCCGAATTTCGCAGGAATGACAAATGAAGTGTATGCTTTTTATCCGATCTTCGTTTTCAGGCGGTTTTGAAGCGTCTCTGCCCCCGAGCAGAGGCAGGAATCCAGAAAATATGCGAACGAAATTATTCACCTGCGGCCAAGCTCGGTGTTGACAAAGTCCCAGTTCACTAGGTTCCACCAGGCCTCGATGTATTTGGGCCGCGCGTTGCGATAGTCGATGTAATAAGCGTGTTCCCACACATCGCAGGCCAGCAGGGGCACTTGGCCGTTTTGCATCGGATTATCGGCATTGGCGCTTTGGCAGATCACCAGTTTGCCGTCTCGTTCTCGTGCCAGCCATGCCCAGCCCGAGCCAAATTGGCCCGCGGCGGCCTTGGAGAATTCTTCTTTAAACCACTCAAACGAGCCGAAGGCGGCGTCGATTTCGGCGGCGATTTGCCCTTTGGGTTTTTCGCTGCCCTGCGGCGACATGCACTTCCAGTAGAATGTGTGATTCCACGCCTGGGCGGCGTTGTTAAAGACGGGCCCCGATTCGTTGCAAATGATCTCCTCCAAGGTTTTGCCGTGCAGGTGCGAGGCTCCCTCTACCAGGCGATTGAGGTTGTTGACGTAGCCTTGGTGATGTTTGTGGTAGTGGAACTCCACTGTTTCCTTGGAAAGACGCGGCGACAGCGCATCGGTTTCATAGGGCAGCGGCTCGAGTTGAAACGCGGGGATCGGCACGGGATTTTCCTCCTGTAGGGGTTCATAACGACAAAACCAGCCTCGCGCGGACTCAATAAGCCCGCGATCAGCATCCGGACATTTTCAACGGTAGCGTATGGGCGGGCCGGAGGCAAGAGCTTCTTTAGACTTTGCCGAAAATCCGGAGGTCGGCCCGGACGGATGCACCATCCGCTTGACTTTTCCAAGGGAAGATATCATATTTCGTAAATCATATGCAAAGGAGTGAACAGTGGCTCTGGGTGTTTTGGCAACCAAGGTTGGGATGACGCAATTATTTATGGAAGGCGGGATTCGCATTCCCGTGACGGTGTTGCGCGTGCAACCAAACACGGTTGTGGCGAAACGCCAGGCGGAGCGAGACGGCTACAGGGCGCTGCAGCTGGGGTGCGGCACCGTGCGGCCCAAGTTGGTCCGTAAGCCTCGCGCGGGACAGTTCGCTAAAGCGGGTGTTGAACCCACGCGCCGGCTGCGTGAATTTCGTGTATTGCGGGAGCAACTTGACGCCTACGAAATAGGCTCCCGTGTTGGGTTGGAGTTGTTTGAAGAAGGCCGATCGGTGGACATCGCGGGCACGAGCAAGGGGAAAGGGTTCGCCGGTGTGATGAAACGACACGGTTTTGCGGGTTTTCCCGCTACGCACGGCACGCACGAGAGCTTTCGCGGCGGCGGTTCCATCGGCCAACGCGAGAGTCCGGGTAAAGTTTTTAAAGGCAAGAAAATGGCTGGTCATATGGGCAACGAACGGGTTTCCGTTCTCAATCTTCGCGTGGCGCGGGTGTTGCGAGAAGAGGGTGCTCTGTGCGTGATGGGCGCGGTGCCGGGAGCAAAAGGCGCCGTGGTGGAAGTCAGGCTTTCTCAACGTTCCCCCCGCCTGTTGGCTGGGTTGGGTGATACAGTGCAGGCCAAGTCAAAGAATCCCATGAAGGCCTCCAAGGCCGGCGGAGCGAAGAAGCCCGCTGCCAAGGGAAAATAGAGCCGGGATTCGCGGGATTTAACGGATTGCGGGATGAATGGCCGGGACGAGACGTAGGAGTTTGCCGTCATCATCTTCGCGTGCGTTCTTTTGTCATCCTAGCAACCCTTAGCTAGGACAGCCCCAAAAATAGTGTAGAATCGTGGTCTTGTCCGCTGGCGCCGCTGTTCCTTTTTCTGGTAAGATGCAACCAGAGGGGAGGCCGTGATGCCGCGACAACTCATTCGCTTTGATTGGGCCATCAAGCACATTTTGCGGGACAAGAGCTGAGTTTGATGTTTTCAGTTGATTTGCATCGTTGTTAGTTGTATAGTATAGTCGCAAAAGAAATGAGAATGAGAAGGAGACAACCATGCTGATCCAACAGGGCTG
>JBCCEG010000173.1:0-4066 GCA_039030455.1 Myxococcota bacterium
CTCAAGGCGGCCGCCGAGTTCGACGGGCTAGAGATGCTGTCGGGCGCCTTCGTGGACGCGAGCAGGCGGTTGCGGGCCGACGCGGTGTTTCGTTTGCCCCTGCGCGGCGGCGGTTATTTAATGCCCATGGTGGAACAGGAGAGTCAAACCAAGCGCATGACACCGGCCCGTTCCACCTGTTACGGCGCGCGCGGCGTGGGTTGGTCCATGACGCACCAAGGCATGGACAAAGACCTAGCCCTCCCCTGGCCGATGGTGTTTTATACCGGCGGGGACCCCTACACCCAGCCAACCCGCCTGGTCGATTTGTTTCCCGCGTCCGTGCGGACGATCGCGCGCGGCACCTTGCTTGGTTCGCCCGTACCGGCATTTCAGCTCATCGAACTACGCCTGATTCCCGACGAGGTCTTGATGGCCGACGAGCCCGATGTATTGGGCATGCTCATGAAACACGTGCACGACGCCGAGATGGCGGGCGTCTTTGAAATCCTGCATCCGCATCTGCGGCGTTTTGGCGAAGGGATAGACGGCAAGGACTGTCACCGGTTTGTCGAAGGGTCTTTTTACTATGCCCTGCACGCCGGTAACACCTGTTTGTGGAACGATGTTATACTTCCCATAGCGGAAGACTGCATGAAACCAGACCGCGTGGAGGTCCTGATGACAACGGCGGAGAGATTGAAATTTGAGGGCATGCAACAGGGCATGCAACAGGGCATGCAACAGGGCATGCAACAGGGCATGCAACAGGGCATGCAACAGGGCATGCAGAAAGGTAGACAGCAAGAGAGAGAAGAAGTCGCCGTACGCTTGATCGAGACAGGGATGGACACGGGCGCTATTGCCAAGGCAACGTCCCTGCCGCAACAGCGCATTCAAGAGCTCCGCGCGCCAAACGGCGCCTCGAACAAAAACTGATCACGTAAACGTATCGACTGCCCGCCGGACGAGATGAATCCTCGCGGTGTTCGGCGATGAAAACTTTGCGTATCCGCGGCGGCGCCTGCTTGCAAGGCACGGCAGCAGTGCCGGGCGACAAATCCATTAGCCATCGCGCTGTGATTCTTGCCAGCCTGGCCACAGGCACAAGCACCATCCGCGGGTTCGTCCCCGCGCGGGACTGTCTGGCCACGGTGCGCGCCATGCGGGCATTGGGCGTGCCGATCATGGTGGAGCAATCCCCCGACCGTGACCGAGCCGCGCCACCGGCATCCAACCTGATCGTGCACGGTGTGGGCCCGCGGAGACTGGAACCTCCAAAAAAGCCCATCGACTGCGGCGGCTCGGCCACCACCATGCGGCTGCTCGCGGGCGTTCTGGCGGCCCAGCCTTTCTCTAGCATGCTCACGGGCAACACACAACTGCTGGCGCGACCCATGGGCCGCATTGTGCAACCGCTGCAACGCATGGGGGCAACCATTCATGCGCTAGGCAAGGAGAATCGGCCGCCGCTGGCGATTCACCCTGCCGAACAACTGTGCGGCGCGATCATCCATACGCCCGCGGCCAGCGCACAGGTAAAAAGCTGTCTGCTCTTGGCGGGTCTGTTCGCCCAGGGCGAAACCACCGTGGCGCAGCCCTGCGTCACGCGGGATCACACGGAGCGACTGATGCGCTCGCTGGGGGTGTGCGTGCGCAATCGGGAACTAGAATCCGCGCGGGTTTCCATTTGTCCCCCTTCGCTTCAACCGGAGCTGTCGCGAATGGACACGGTTGTCCCCGGCGACATGTCGTCGGCTGCTTTTCTCATCGCCGCCGCGGCCGTTTGCGCCAATAGCCGCGTCACCATCCAACACGTGGGCCTCAATCCCACCCGCGCCGGATTCCTCAACGCGCTGCGGCGCATGGGGATTCAGCGGGAATGTCGGGAGCATGTCGATGACGCATCGGACGACGCGCGCGAACCCGTCGGCGATGTGACAATTCGATCCGCGCCGCTGCGCGGCATCCACATTCCATGCCGCCATTCCAACGCTGATAGAGATGTGACACGATGTAAAGATGTGATTCATCGCGCCTCTACAAGCATTGTCGCGATGATCGACGAGCTGCCGTTGCTGGCCGTGGCGGCGACTCAAGCCCGCGGAGCCACCCTTGTGCGCCAGGCCGCCGAACTGCGGGTGAAAGAGGTGGATCGCATCACCGGCATCGCCGAGGAATTGCGCAAGTTGGGGGGGGACATCCAGGAGCTGCCCGACGGTTTCAGAGTCCAAGGGCCCACTCCCCTGCGCGGTGCCGCCGTGGACAGTCGCGGCGACCATCGACTTGCCATGGCGCTGGCGGTGGCCGGTCTGTGCGCGCAAGGACAAACCACCGTGGCGGGAGCCGAGTGCGTGGACGACAGTTTTCCAGGCTTCGCGGACTGCCTGCGCCGATTGGGCGCGCGTGTGGAAGAAGCGGAGCAATCATGAATACACGTACGTCGCCGCCGCGATATCACCTGGGGCTGTTAGGATGGCCCATCAACCACAGCCTCAGCCCCGCCATGCACAACGCCGCGCTGGCCGCCATGGGGCTAGCGGGGCGTTATCGACTGCTACAGCTGCCGCCCCATCGCCAAACCGAGTTGCCGCGCTTCCTGCGCAACCTAGTCAAAGACGGCATACACGGCATCAATCCGTTGGACTCCTCAACCGCGCAAACGGGGTCCCCGGCAAGTCTCGAAGGGGTCCCCACAAAGTATTTGCGTGAAACGCAAAACTTTGTGGGGCTAAACATTACCGTGCCCTACAAACAGACGATTGTGCCGCACCTGGATCGCCTGGGGCCGTCGGCGCGGCCGTTGGCAACAGTCAACACCGTGTGCGCGCGGCCCGACGGAATTCTTGTCGGCCACAACACCGATGTCGCGGGCTTTGCCCGTTCGCTGGCCGAAGCCGGAGTAGCCGTGCCTGATCGCGCGGTTGTGCTGGGCGCGGGGGGAGCCGCGGCGGCCGCTGCGTTCGCGCTGCTACGGCAAGGCTGTGGCGAATTGGCGCTCGTCAACCGCGGTGCCGAGCGCGCGCGGCGCTTGGCGGACACTCTGCGACCGCTTTTTCCCCATGCAAACGTGCATCCCCGCTCCGCCGACGAAGCCGTAGCGCGGCGAGCTATCCGCGAATTCCCGCTGATCGTCAATTGCACGCCCGACGCGGCCGCGTTTTCATGCGCGTTTCGGCACGGCCAAGTGGTGTGTGACATCGCCGCGATGCGGCGCCCGACACCCATGCTGTGCCAGGCCCGCGCCGGCGGGGCACAAACCCTAGACGGCCTAGGCATGCTGCTGCACCAGGCCGCGCTCAGCCTAGCGCTGTGGACGGGCCGCGAGCCACCACTAAATGCCATGCGGCAAGTGTTGAAAGAAGCCGCTGCCGGCGAATAAGCTGCCTTCTGCAAACCCTTGCCCTCTCTGTCATCGCCATCCTTTTTGGAAATCCCCTTTCGCGGGAATGACAGAAAAAATAGGCAGCGCCGGACGGCGCACCAGTCGCTGGGGTCTCTTTTTGTCATCCGGCAGTGAAGCGAAGGATCCCCCCATGTTTCGATAGGTGGGGAGATCCTTTTGTCCCCACAAAGTTGTTCACTTCGTTCACATACTTTGCGAGGGCCCCTTCCTCACTTCGTTCGTCAGGCCTGCCCTGAGGCTTGGCGAAGGGATGACGGGCGGGAGGAGCCTGTTGCCGCGGGCGGGCGAGATACTTTTGAAACATGGGTATGACAAGAGAATCACTCCCACGGTGCGGCGGTTGATGCCGCTGCCGCGCAAGCCGTGGCAACGGTCGGAGACGCAAGAAGCGGTGCATCAGCTGGTGACCTACGCATGGCTTGCCGCCCATGAGGAGGAAAAAAGTCATATAATGGAGTTAGTAAGGGAAGGGTTGAACTTCCAGGAAAAGGGGAACGCCATAAGAGTAGCGGGTATGTTGCTGCGCGAGAGTAGACAGCAGGGGTTGCAGGAAGGCCTGGAAAAAGGTAGACAAGAAGGTCTGCTGGAAGCCGCGCGCAAGATGCTGTTGGCCGGTGTTGACGCGGGAGTTGTCTCGCGCGCCATGGGCCTGCCCCGCCAAAAGCTGGCCGCGTTGCGCAA
>JBCCEG010000174.1:0-4065 GCA_039030455.1 Myxococcota bacterium
CCCCACCGACCCCCTTCGCCCCTTCGGGGTTGGGACTCCAGCGCGTGCCGCCGTCCACCCGCGCCCTACGGGCGCGAGCGGAGGCGAGACTCCCCTCCCGAAGGGGCGGGGCCGGGGCCGGGGCCCCCGACCCACTCGCTCCGAACGTAGTGAGGAGCGAGGGGAGTGCTCGGTGTCGGAACGACCCGAGGTTCGGAGTCTCGCCTCCGCTCGCGCCCGTAGGGCGCGAGTGGACGGCGGCAAGCGCTGTCCGCCCCGAAGGGGAGAAGGGGCGTGCTCGGTGTCGGAACGACCCGAGGTTCGGAGGGGACGCGCTCACACCCATAAGAGCTTCGAATCGCAGCGCCACATTAGGCCTTCGGCCGAATCACCGAAGTCTTCACGTTCTTCACACCCTTCGCGCCCATCTTCGAATCGTTCACTTGTCGTATTGCGCCTCACTTCTCCGCTCTTTATCCCCCCGCCCGCAGGGCGCGAGTGGTCGGCGCCCTAGCGCGGGATTGGCGTATACAAAATTTGAGGATTATCATGGGAAGAGCAAAAAAGGTTAAAAATGGCCATAGAGAATGTTAAGGTAGTTCAAGCGCAAGAAGAGGCAACATCTATAAAAAGCGGTAATATTGGCAAGCGCGCACATCGCGTATATTTGTTCTGAGGCTCCATGCTCGCTCAGCGTGTGACAACCGCGCCGCAGGCGCACAATGTGGTGCGTGACCGTCCGTAGGGCCACTATATAGCGCTCACGACTCCCATAGCTGCATCGTGACTTGGTAGGCGGCGCGATCTACAATTTGGCACCAGACCCTGCCGGTGGACATGACGCCTGTAACTGCCGATTACCGAAAAAGGTGGTGCGCTCGCGTTCCAATCATATGTGAACAAAAAAAGGATTTTTGCTTTGTCGCCGGCTTCGCCGGCCTTTTTATATAACACTAAGCTCATTCGATTGATATATTTAGACTGCCCCTTTTCGAGACATGTTTCTCTGGTCATCAATTTAACCATCATCTATATCTTTTGGGGGACCGTCGGTCATTTCGTTCTATATATAACTAATCTAAAGGGTCTCAAGAATGCTGCTCACCCAATGTATATAGATATAGCCCTATGTTTCTGGGATGTGTTACGCCACCAGTGATCGCGAGTGCTCACGTCATAACCATAAGTCTACACGCTTATTTGATTTCCAAGTGCGCGCAAGCGCACCGGAGCACTTTTCCGATATAACATATGGAGTAGTCAAAACCTCGTCGACTGCGTGTTTGGCTCTACCTATCGAAAAGCGCACGGGCGCCATGACTGCGTTTAATAAAGCATTAGTGTGATGCGCAGGTTTGGCAGGGGCCTTCCTCTTTGCTCTAAATTTAAAAAAGACGCAGATAGCCGGGCGGCGTTTCTTAAATACGAAGCTGAGAAGAAAGCGGAGACGGCTGCCCGGTTATACGAGCAGTACCTTGACCACTGCCGACAAAATAGCATTACCCCTGAACAGTCATAATTTCAAAGGCCCCCTGGAGGCGGCACGAATTTTGGCGTTCAAGGTGTGTTTCATGGTGGGCGTATAGAAGTGGAAATGCCTTGCCGCACGCAGCGCGGCGGTGAAGGCGCCACATCACAAAGGTCATAAAATGATTGCTCACGCTGTTTCGCTGCGGCTTCGAGTCTCAAGTTCAAGTTTCGGTTTGAATTTGTTGACTCTTTTTTTTAGGCATTTCTCTTGTGTCTGTATAGCTGGCCATATCAGTGTAACATACAAAGCAGCCCAATTGTTTTTGCCTATACCTTTCGACGCGTCCAATCCTTGAAAAGTAGGACAACGTCAAAACGGCGTTCCTCCCCGAGTGTTTGCGTCTGTACGCTGTATTCATCGCAATCACCGCTTGCTCGCCGAATTTTTTTATTTCGGCGCGCTCCTTAAAATATGATGCATATATTTTGTGAAATGGTGCGCATTATTGCGGCGTGAAACCGGCGGCAGGCCCGCCGGGGGTACTGTGGTTCGATTCCACGTCCCGCCAGCCGGACGCTGTTCGGCACCCACTCGCTCCCTCCGGTACTTTGCGCCTTCGGCGCCAAAGGACGCGGAGTGGGCGAGGTCTATAGTGTATAAAAAATAATGCGTAGTTTTTTTAGTGAGTTTATATTATCAAAAAAAATTTGATCTTATTTAAATTCAGCTCCAGCGAGCTGCCGGGATCCCTGGATCTGGCTTTGCCTCACTCTTTCTTGTGTGGTATTATCCTATTTAACCCCGGGAGCATTGCTGCTGTATGTATGTGAATTTTTCTTAATTTTTGTTATCATTGAAGGTGTTGATTGGAAGAATTTCAAATTGGCGTCCACAAAGTGGACTGCACTTCGGGTTTACCCACCCCGAATTTTCAATTGAATATGTTGCGATTAATGGTGAGCATCCCAATTTATATGTCACTATACGGTACTTTTTGATTAATCACAGAAATGATGTTTATTGTTCCTACCTCTCGAGAGGAGATCATAATTTTTGTCTTGAATTCTCTTCTGCTTGTCCCCGCAGGGGACAAGGGTTTACATTATTTTCAACACAAGTTCTCGTTTTGTACTGCATCGAACAATACCGCGCAGGTGGGAGTTGCTTGTGTGTACCCTTGCACTCTATTGGACCACACTGGGAAAAATCATTTATTCAGTGATTCGCCCATCGACCTCCTCGGTCATCAGCTACATGGTTCCACAAAAACCCGATGAACAAAAGAAATCCAATAAATCCACAGATTCTTCCATGTGGACTGTTCACGAGAAAATACGCAAAGCGTTTGATGCGCGCATCGAAAAAAGTGCAGTTGGTGAGCACGCTGGTGATGCTTCTGCACCTAGCGGTATCCAATCTCAAAATTTGCAAGCCGCTGCTGATCGGCTGGTGCGGGACTGTGGTCGTTTTGTATGTAAAACGGCTCAATCTATTGGAAAATCTGAAAACATAGAGCCAGACCACTCTCCAAAAACCCCGACACAAAGCCCATTTAACCCTTTTTAGCATTAAATTCATTATTCCAAAACGATATACTTTTTTGTGAGAATGTTTCTATTTTGTGATTAGGCAAAGACAAAGTGAACTTGTAGTTATTTATAGTGGTCGTGATTCAGTAGTAGATCAATCGTCAAAAAAACTGATTGCCGTAAGAGTGTGCAAGCGCCTACCCGCCAAATGCAGCATCGTTGAGTGCTACACTGTTGCATTTGAATTACAGAAGTGAAAGAACGAATTCCTTCGGGGAAAGCCGTTTTTTCACAGAGTGAACGCGGGGGGGGATAAAGAGCGGGCCTGCGCGACCAATCAGAGCGCCGAACCGCTGTGCAGGGTCGCTGCACAAAGGCACCGCCGGTTGGTGCGCTTCCCCGCCCCGACCCGCGCTTGCGCGAGACCCCGCCCCTTTCCGAAGGAACCCCGCCCACTCGCCCCGACGGAGGAGGGGCGAGGGGAGGGGAGGGGAGTGCAGTCCACAAAGTGGACGCCCTTCGGGGCGGGACGCGCGCGCAATAATCGCTGAAAGGGTCTTTATCCCCCCGCAAGCGCCATCTAAGCGAGAAGTGCGTCTTAAAACAAGGGGCAGATGGTGTAAGCCGTGTAATAGCTTCAGGTTCGCTGTACATATGTCTATAAATTTATAACATAGCGCGCTGACGGCGTGTTTCCGCGGCTCGCACCGGATCGGTTCGGCAAGGGTATGTGTGGTTCGATTCGGGGCGCTAAAGCCAACAGCCTTTCCTTCGGAACGCGCACGCGCACTACAAAGCGTATGCTGGAGGCGGTGAGTCTCTGTGCTAGCTCAGGGTGTGGAAAGCGCGCCGATCGCGGCTTGTGGGAACGAATACGTTCGCCGCAAACTATTGGTGCGAAAGCGCCTTTGGCATCTGACGCTCAAAAAATTTTTGGCGAAACTAAATGTGTAAATACGAGAGACAAGAATCCACCTTCCGGCGAAGCCGGACTCACGAGCAGGCGCCTCGCTTGCGTAGCAAGCAAATACGTTCGGCGCCCTCGTGATATAGAACTAATTCTACGTTGGCCCGTGAGCGGGTTCC
>JBCCEG010000175.1:0-4059 GCA_039030455.1 Myxococcota bacterium
GAGTTGGACACCCCGTTGGCGGACGTCCTGGTGGATGCGGTTGTTGCCGGGCTTGCCGCGTCGTTTGGAGGCAATTCCTTGTGGCTCAAAACGACTGTCTTCCCCATACTTCCCTCCTTGCTCTCTCTAGGAGGAACAAAGGGGAAGTTTTAACTTTGCCTGATCGGGAAGTTATCGCTTTGCGCTAACAGGATGCCTCATGGCGGTTGACAAAAAGCGCGGGCGCGTCTACAAAGAAAGCGTTGTTACGTGGATTCCCGCTGGATTCCTGCCCCTGCTCGGGGGCAGGGGTGACAACCTTTCGCAGGAATGACAGGGTGGCGGGAATGACAAAAAGTGGTGCGGGGCGATGCCGACGATTAGTCAATTGATTCGCAAGGGTCGGAAAGACAAGACGAAGAAAAACAAGGTGCCGCACCTGCGTGGGTGTCCGCAGAAACGAGCGGTGTGTACGCGTGTGTACACGGTGACACCGAAAAAACCCAACTCGGCGTTGCGTAAAGTTGCCCGTGTTCGCCTGACAACGGGCGAAGAAGCGACCGCTTATATTCCCGGCGAAGGGCATAATCTGCAAGAGCACTCCGTGGTGATGATCCGCGGGGGCGGTCCCAAGGATTTGCCGGGCTTGCGCTATACCATTTTGCGCGGCGTGCTTGACTGTGCCGGTGTGGAAAAACGCAAACAGGGCCGTTCGCGTTATGGCGCCAAGCGGGCTAAATAAGGAGAGATCGCATGCCTCGTCGTCGTGAAGTTCCCAAGCGTCCGGTAACCCCGGACTCTCGGTTTGGTAACAAATCCCTGGCTAAATTCATCAACGTCGTGATGACGCAAGGGAAAAAATCATGCGCCGAGTCCATTGTGTACGGAGCGCTTGACCTTGTGGCGGCGAAGACGAACGAAAAGCCGCTGAAGGTTTTCGACAAGGCATTGGAGAATGTAAAGCCCGTTGTGGAAGTCCGTTCTCGCCGCGTGGGCGGGGCAAACTACCAGGTGCCGGTGGAGGTGCGCGACCAGCGACGTTTCGCGTTGGCGTATCGATGGCTGCGCGATTGCGCCAAACAGCGTGGCGAGCGCAACATGCATCAGCGGCTGGCCGGGGAGATCTTGGATGCGTCCAAGGGTCAGGGCGCCGCGTGTAAAAAGCGAGACGACGCCCATCGCATGGCGGAGGCGAACAAGGCGTTCGCGCATTATCGGTGGTGATTTTGATGAAAGATCCATTGAGAGGGATTCAAGTCAGACCGTCTCAAAACGTCGCGAGCGAAGGCTCGGCAAGGCAAAAATCTTTGAAAAAGCGGAATTTATATGAGATAAATGAGCATTTTGAAAAGATTTTTAACGAAGCCGAGGCAAGCGCAGTAGTTTTGAGACGGTCTGAAAGGAATCGATAGCATGGCGCGAACAATCCCCTTGGAACGCATTCGGAATATTGGCATCGCGGCCCACATTGACGCGGGCAAAACCACCACCACCGAGCGCATTCTCTACTACACCGGCCGCAGCCACAAGATTGGCGAAGTGCACGAGGGCGCCGCCGTTACCGACTACATGGCGCAGGAGCGCGAGCGCGGCATCACCATTACGTCCGCCGCCGTCACCAGTGAGTGGCGTCGGCGCGAGGACCCCAAGGCGCCAGCCTATTGCATCAACTTGATTGACACACCCGGACACGTGGATTTCACCATTGAGGTGGAGCGCTCCATGCGGGTGCTAGACGGCGCGGTGGTGGTGTTCGACGGGGTGGCGGGCGTGGAGCCGCAGTCCGAGACCGTGTGGCGTCAAGCGGATCGCTACGGCGTGCCGCGCATGTGTTTTGTCAACAAGATGGATCGCATGGGGGCTGATTTTTACCGCTGCGTGACCATGATCAAGGAGCGGTTGGGTGCCCGTGCGTGCGTGATCGCGTTGCCCTTGGGGTCGGAGGCCGGTTTTCGCGGCATCGTCGATCTGATTCGTATGAGGGCCATCGTTTGGCACGATGATTCGCTGGGCGCCAAGTATGACGTCGTGGACATTCCCGCGGACATGCGCGAGAAGGCCGACAGCTATCGCGAAAAGCTGTTGGAGGACTGCGCCGATTGCGATGATGCCTTTGCCGAGCGTTACCTGGAAGGCCAAGAAGTTACCGAGGAACAACTTGTCGCCGCGTTGCGCAAGGGAACCATCGCCGGTCACATGATACCCACGTTCTGTGGCTCCGCCTTTAAAAACAAGGGTGTGCAGTTCTTGCTGGACGCGGTGACGGACTTTTTGCCCTCGCCCATCGACATCCCGCCCATGCGGGGGAATTTGCCAAATGGGGAAGAGGCACAACGAAAAGCAGCCGATGAAGAGCCCTTTGCCGCGCTAGCGTTCAAGATCATCCACGACAAATACGGCCAGCTTACCTTCTTGCGGATTTATTCGGGCATGCTGCGCAAGGGGATGAGCTTGACGAATATGCGCGACGGCAAAAAGGTCCGCATCGGTCGACTGGTGCGCATGTTCGCCGACAAGCGAGAGGACATCGAGGAGATGGGCGCCGGCGGCATCGTCGCCGCCATCGGCATTGAGGCGACCACCGGCGATACGCTGTGTGACTCCGATCATCCCATTGTGCTGGAGTCCTTGGATGTTCCCCCCGCCGTGGTCAAGCTGGCCATCGAACCCAAGACCAAGGCGGACCAAGAGAAGATGGGGTTGGCATTGGCCAAGCTCGGCGGCGAGGATCCATCGCTGCGGGTGAACGTGGATGAAGAAACGGCGCAAACAACTATCGCCGGCATGGGCGAGCTGCATCTAGAGATTATCGTGGATCGGCTCAAGCGGGAGTTCGCCGTGGAGGCGGCGGTGGGCAAGCCACAAGTCGCCTACCGCGAGACCATTACCCAAACCGTGGAGCAAGAGGGCAAATACATTAAGCAGAGCGGCGGGCGCGGCCAGTACGGTCACGTGTGGTTGAAGCTAGAGCCGCAAGAGCACGGCCAAGGGTTTGAGTTCTGTAACCAGATTGTCGGCGGTGTCATTCCCAAGGAGTTCATTCCCGCCGTGAAAAAAGGGATTGAAGAGGCGTTGGATAACGGCATTCGCGCCGGCTACCCCGTGGTGGACATTAAGGCCACGTTGTACGACGGCAGCTTTCACGACGTGGACTCCAGCGAGGTCGCTTTTAAAATCGCCGGATCCATGTGTTTTAAGGAAGGCGCCAAAAAGGCCAAGCCGATTTTGCTTGAGCCGATTATGGAGGCCGAGGTGATCACGCCCGAAGAGCAGATGGGCACCGTCATCGGCGACCTCACGAGCCGTCGCGGGCGCGTGGCCGAGATGCTCGATCGCAGCGGTATGAAAGTGCTCAAGGCCAAGGTTCCCCTGGCCGAAATGTTTGGCTATGCCAACGATTTGCGTTCCAAAACGCAGGGTCGTGCCGGCTACACCATGGAGTTCGGCTGTTACGAACCGGTGCCCGGCAACATCGCCGACGACATTGTGGCGCAAGTAACCGGCGAGAGCGACCACAAGGCCTGATCTTCAAGTCCCGCGCACCGCCTCGTCCACGCCTTTTCTGGTAAAATAGGACCAGGATTCACGGGCTTAGTCGGATGGCGAACACGGATTTAGGGGATTGTCGGACGGACCCATGATTCGAGTACCAGGAGAGTAAGGAGGTGATGTGATGCCGCGCCAACTGATACGCTTTGACTGGGCCATTAAAGCGAGTAGCCCAGGGGAACTTCCCCCCTAGGCCCTCTGCCGAACCGGACTTGACACTCTCGCGTCATCCGGCTCCCACCGTCCAGCTCTCTTCTTCATGCAGAGAGCCTTGCTTGGATCTTGGGTTCCTCCCATCACTGGTTGCCCCAGGAATTCAAGCAGACGACGTCACCCCTTCGCTCCCACCCCATTACAGGGTGCTCACCACTACCACGAGTGACTCTGCCCCAGTGCTTCCCTTCGGTACTCTCGCTCTCATGTTTGTCGCCTTTTTAATTTCTCCGTTTACTTGTAAACGACTGGTTCCCACAGTTCCTCATGGAAGCCCGCGACAGGATTCACGCCCCCTTTACGCGGCGACACCATCCA
>JBCCEG010000176.1:0-4055 GCA_039030455.1 Myxococcota bacterium
TCCAAAAAAAACCATACACTCCTTTTGTCATTCCCGCGAAAGGGGACTTCCAAAAACCCATTGGATCCGCTCTTTGACACTTTTTCAGTGGATTCCTGCTTTCGCACATTCGACAAAAAATAATACACTTTTTCTGTCATTCCTGCGAAAGCAGGAATCCACTGAAAAAGTGTCAAAGAGCGGATCCAATGGGTTTTTGGAAGTCCCCTTTCGCGGGAATGACAAAAGGAGTGTATGGTTTTTTTTGGAAGATACTCTCTCTTGTGTCAAGTCGTTCCAGTTGTGTCAAACCGATGGTGTTGCCGAAACGCGGCTGGACGCCGGTTGAGGCTCCCCCCGCGCGGCACATACCGGCGGCTCAAGCAGCTTTTTTCCGCAGGCACCGGCCAAGTTGCGCAACTCCCGCATCAACTGAGTAAACTCTCGCGGGCCCAACGACTGGCTTCCGTCACACAACGCTTTTGTGGGGCAAGGATGCACCTCGACCATGAGCCCGTCGGCCCCACAAGCCAATGCCGCCCTGGCCAGGGGAATGATGAGATCCGGTCGGCCCGTGGCGTGAGACGGGTCGACAATCACCGGCAAGTGCGTTCGCTGCTTGAGATAGGCCACGGCCGCCAAATCCAAGGTGTTGCGCAACGCTGTCTCGAACGTGCGAATGCCCCGCTCACACAAGATGACGTCGGTGTTGCCGCCAGCAAGCAGATATTCCGCCGCCATCAACCACTCGTCAAGCCGCGCGGCCAAACCGCGCTTGAGTACCACGGGCTTGCGCTCGCGCGCCAGCGCCTTGAGTAAACTAAAGTTCTGCATGTTGCGCGCGCCCACCTGAAACACATCGGCATGATCGCGCACCGCCGCAATTTGCGAGGCATCCATCACCTCGGTGACCACGGGCAGCCCCGTCCGCCGCGTCACTGTTTTGAGAATCCCCAAACCTTCGTGCTCCAACCCCTGAAAGCTATGGGGGCTGGTGCGGGGCTTAAAGGCACCGCCGCGCAGACAACAGGCCCCCTGTTGACGCACCAGCGCCGCCACGGCCGCCATCTGCTCCAAACTTTCAACGGCGCAAGGGCCGGCAATCACGCCAAAATGCCCTTCTTTTAGGGGCAAAGGCCCTTTGAGTGCTTGGGCGTTTCCCTGTTTGTCATCCCCAGCGCGCTCTTTGTCACCCTGGGCACCCCTTCTGTCATCCTGAGTGTCGCGGCAGCGACGCGAAGGATCCTCCCAAAGCCCCGATCGGTGGAGGGATTCCCGCCCCTGCTCGGGGTCAGGGGCTGTGCGGGGGCACGCTTGCGTGAGCAGTCCACAAGCGTGGACTGCGTCCCCCAAGCAGAGAAGGGGCCTTGGCTTTTGCCCCACAAAGTTTTGCGCTCCGCGCAAATACTTTGCGGGGACCCCAAGTTCCGGCTCCGACCTGGAGACAACCTTTCGCGGGAATGACAGGGAGAGGCTCCGCTCGTCAGGCTTGTCCCTTCGTCCCTCAGGGCAGGCCTGAGCAACAGCGAAGGGATGACAGCAAGGAACTTTCGCTGTCTGTCGGCCTCGGACCCTTTTTGGAAGGCCCTCCCTGTTCAGGGCCAAGGGCAGGCTCCGGCGGGAATTCGCGGCGTCATCCATGTGATCTAGTACTCGGATTCATGGGACTTGGTGGATTGTTGGATGGATGGTTGGGACGAAACGCGCGAGTCTACCATAGATTGAAAGGATGGTCGGATGCATGGTTTGGAGGCGGGAGCCCTTGCCGCTGTCATCTCCCCTTCCTTGCCGCCATCTCGTCCATCCGACCAATCCCTAAATCTGTGTTAACCATCCGATAAATCCCATGAATCCGAGTACCCATTCCCGCCCCACACGCAGTGGCCGCGGAGGGTATAGTGAGAATAGA
Organism: Myxococcota bacterium; assembly: GCA_039030455.1. Taxonomy (GTDB): domain Bacteria; phylum Myxococcota; class UBA727; order UBA727; family JABDBI01; genus JBCCEG01. The sequence continues at coordinate 1,889 of JBCCEG010000176.1, forward strand.
TGAACCACCGTTTCATGATTAAATCACCCTCGGGGATCAGTTTGGCTAAACTTTTCAGGACCGTCACCTCCCTGCCGGGCGCAGCGCTGTTGTTGCTGCTGCGAGCCTACCAAAAAGGAGTAAGCCCGCTCAAGCCTCCTTGCTGCCGTTTTGCCCCGTCGTGCTCCCACTATGCTTATACAGTGATCGCGCGACACGGTGCATGGCGAGGCTTGTTGCTGACATTGCGCCGCTTGCTGCGCTGCCACCCCTGGCACCCCGGCGGCGTGGATCCGCCTCCCCCGCGCGGACCCGCAAACGACAGCCCAAAGCCTGCATGAAATCCCGAATTGCAACACGAGCTCTCGCGCTTTATCTCGACAGACCGCCAAAGAACTCGTGAACACATGAACGAAAAAGAAAGCCCAAAGCTCTACACTTGACCGACAAAATACATACATCCATCGTAAATAGCCTTGGCTGCATGAATCGTTTTTTTGCCGCCACCATCACATGCATCCGAAGCAAAATAACCACAGTTTTCTTTTACTGTGCTTGCGAATTTTTTGGACGTATTGCCTATGACATCTCTACACACATCTTCTATTGAAGTCTTTCCAGGACACCTTTTGAAATCACTAAAATCAAAATATTTTTTTTCTTTAAAAAATGATTCTATTTTTTCCTTTCCTTGTTTATTATATTGTTTCTTATCATATTTTTTCAGAAAATCCTTTGCGTAGCTCAAACACTTGTTTTCATCGCTTTGCCACCAAGCCAAATCCTCCGCACCCGAGGAACTCGCTTGAGTTTGCTCACCACAAGCACCACCGACCAAGACGACAGCGACAACCAAAAACATTCCTAAAACACCTCGCATGATGGTTCCTCCTTCCTCGCAGCGGGTTAACAAAGGTCCTAAACCCTTGCGTCGCTTTACCAATTCACAATGCGATCGCCGTTCTCTCCTTTTCTAGATTCCCGCTGGATCCCTGCTTTCGCGGGAATGACAAAGGTGGTGAGAATGCCAAAAAAGGGGACGTTACTCCCGCGGATTGGCACTCTATCCGACAATCCAGCTTTACAACACGGCAAGCCCCTGGATTATTCCTCTCTCACGCGGCGGCAAAAACTCCAATGCGACCACGTAGATCTCCTTGCTGGCGCTTTTTGTCGCCTCGGGGCGGTGCAGACTCACGCGGCGGAACAGCCGAGCGCAGCGGTGTCGATAATCCCTCAGCCCGTCGCCTTCGAACACCTTGACACACAGCCTGCCCCCCGGACGCAACACCTCTTGGGCTAATCGCAAGGCTCGTTCGCATAGCTCCAAGCTACGCTGCTGGTCCACCAACTTGACGCCGCACGTGGCCGGCGCCATGTCACTCAACACCGCGTCAAACGCGCGCGGTGCGCTGTCGGGCGTGCCCGTGGCAAGCAACGCGGACGCGGTAACGTCGTGGACATCGGCCCGCAGCACGTGCACGTGCGCGCCCAACTTGCCGACTTTCACTGCCTGGAGATCCACCCCCACGGCACAGCCGCGAGCCGCGTCTAGCCGCCGCGACAGATATTGCAACCACGACCCCGGCGCGCACCCCAAGTCCAGCACACGGTCGCGGGGGCGAACCAGGCCGAACCGGGCATCTAGCTGTTGCAACTTGAACACCGAGCGCGCGGCGTAGCCTTGTGCCTTGGCCTGGCGGAAAAAGGGATCGCGCGCCCCCCAGCCGCCTTTTCTCCCTTTGTCATTCCCGCCCCTGCTCGGAGTCAGGGGCAGGCTCCGGCGGGAATCCCCACGCGTCATGGATTTCCTTCTCCTTCGCAAGCGAAGCGAACATACGGCAAACGCTCCGCCATCGCTTTACGCCCGCCTCTTCCCGTGTGATCCTACAGGCATGGAAAACACTACGGTTACTCCCCCGCCGGTCGCGCGCATCCTCAACCCCAAGGGCCTGGTGCCGCGCGGCATCGATGACTTTGCCAAGGTGGTTACGCAACAACGCTGCTTCGTCGATAAAAGCCGGTTGGCAAGGGACGTGCTCAACTGTGATGACGATATCATTCTCATCACCCGCCCGCGTCGGTTTGGCAAGACGATGAACCAGAGCATGCTGCGCTATTTCTTCGAGACGCCGTCGGAGGGAGCCAATACAAAAGCCTTGTTTGACGGGTTGCTGGTGGAAGAGGA